>JAITWP010000192.1 GCA_031285365.1 Azoarcus sp. | reverse complement strand
GCTCTTCCGATCTCGCCCATTGCGTAGGGCAGTCCCACGCCCATCGTGCCCAATCCGCCGGAGTTGAGCCAGTGGCGGGGCTTGTCGAAGCGGTAGTACTGCGCCGTCCACATCTGGTGCTGGCCGACGTCGGAGGTCACGAACGCTTCGCCGTGGGTCACTTCCCATAGTTTCTGGATGACGAACTGCGGCTTGATGGTTTTGTCGGAAGGTTTGTAGGCCAGACACTGGCGCGCGCGCCATTCCTCGACCTGCGTCCACCATTCGGCAGGGTGTTGGGGGGGAGAACCCGATTCGAGTTGACGAATGAGCTGTTCGAGAACGTCCTTGACGTTGCCGACGATGGGAACGTCGACTTTCACCCGCTTGGAGATGGAAGCGGGGTCGATGTCGATGTGGATGATCTTGCGCTCTTCGGAAACGAAATGATCGACGTTGCCGACGACGCGATCATCGAACCGCGCACCGATGGAGAGCAGCACATCGCTGTGGTGCATCGCCATGTTGGCCTCATAGGTTCCGTGCATACCCGGCATTCCGAGGTACAGGCGGTCGCTGGCCGGGAAGCCGCCCAGCCCCATGAGGGTGGTGGTAACCGGCGCGCCCAGCAGGCGGGCCAACCGGGTGAGTTCTTCGGCAGCATTCGAGAGCACGACACCGCCACCGGCGTAGATCATGGGGCGGCGCGCTTCGAGCAGCATTTGCGCGGCTTTCTTGATCTGGAGCTGGTGACCGCGAATGACCGGGTTGTAGGAGCGCATCGAAATTTCTTTTGCGAACTCTTTTTCGTCGAATTCGCAACGGGCATTGGAAACGTCCTTGGGAATGTCGACGACGACCGGGCCGGGGCGACCGCTGCGCGCGAGGTAGAAGGCTTTTTTCAGGACGAGGGCGAGGTCGCGCACGTCGCGCACGAGGAAGTTGTGCTTCGTGCAGGGACGGGTGACGCCGACCGTGTCGACTTCCTGGAAGGCGTCCTGCCCGATGAAGGAGGTCGCCACCTGGCCGGAAATGATCACGAGCGGGATGGAATCGTAGTAGGCGGTGGCAATGCCGGTAACGGCGTTGGTGGCCCCCGGCCCGGAAGTGACGAGCGCAATGCCCGTCTTGCCGGTGCTGCGGGCGTAGCCGTCGGCAGCGTGGACGGCGGCCTGTTCATGGCGCACCAGGACGTGACGGATGTCGTCCTGCTGGAAAAGCGCATCGTAAAGGAAAAGCACCGCCCCGCCTGGATAGCCGAACACGTATTCGGCCTTCTCATGCTGTAGGCACTTGATTAGAATTTCCGCCCCAGTCAGTGTCATTTCAACCGCCAGCCATGTAGTGTTATAAAGAACCGGAAAATCTACAGTTCACCTCGGCTTTGGTCAAGGCCGATGACGCTGAAAGAGGCCGAACATCCCATCATGATCCAGAACGCCCCGCCAGAAAATTCTTCTCCCGATGCTCCGGGAACCCCCATCACGGTTGAACTCGCCAGCCTGCGCCGCCGGGTGGCGGGCATTTTCTACGAATCGATGCTGCTTATCGGCGTGCTTGCCGTCGGCTTTCTGTTTCCGTGGATGTTCATCTTTTTCCAACTGGATCTGAAGGATCCTCCCACCTGGGTGAGATGGCTCGAACTGTTGCACGTCCTGGTTCTGCTGGGGGGGTACTTCATCTATAGCTGGGGTCGTCATGGTCAGACGCTGGCGATGCGAACCTGGCGTCTCCGGGTCGTGACTGCCGAAGGTCGCAGTCTTTCGTGGAGGCGTGCGTGCCTGCGTTACGCGCTGGCCTGGCCCTCGGTGACGTGCTTCGGCGTTGGCCTTCTCTGGGCCTTCATTGATCTCGACAGGCTTTTTTTGCACGACAGGCTGGCGGGAACGCGGGTGGTGCAGTTGCCGAAGAGGTGAAGAGGCGATAGGCGGGCATTTACGGATGGCATTAGCCCCACACGCGGCTGGTCATTTGGCAATACCCAGAAATACAGCCAGACAACGTTCAACCTCCATCAGCGCATCCGCATCGATACGTCCGAATGTTGGCCCTACCTTGTCACGTTTGACGGTCATGGTCTTGTCCACCATCACCTGTGAGGGCTTTTGCAGGCCGTTTTCCGCGCCTGGTTGCACAGAGACGCGAAGCAACGGCGCAGCAACAAGCGTGCTCGTTATCGGAAGCACGGTAACGGTAGCGAGTTCTCCAAATGGGTTGGCCTGAATGACCAGAGCGGGGCGTGGTTTTCCGAAGTCGCCCTGCATGGCAATGGTTACAAGGTCGCCGCGTATCATTCTGTCCAGCCGTCCATGTCTGCCAGGGCCTCATCCATGAAGTGCTGCATGTCGGCGTCCGCCCTGTCCGCTTGTGCGGCGAGTCGGGACTGACGGCGGCATTCCTCTGCAAAATCCGCCCGTCGCGTATCCGGCACCCAAATTTGTACCGGGCGCAGCCCTGCCATACGTAACGCATCGCGGTGCTTCTGAACTCGTAAATTGACATGTGCCATGCTGGTCTCTTTATTTCTTGCTGTTTCATGTAACAGTCTAAACTCCTTTTTTGTTACATGCAACAGTGGCGGCTGTTAAACTGCACCACTTCCAGGATACTTTTCTGTGGATTTCGACATGACTCAAACCACGCTCGCCACCGTCCGCCTGGATAAATGGTTATGGGCGGCGCGTTTCTTTCGCCACCGCGCGCAGGCAACCGAGGCCGTCGAAGGAGGGCGGGTGCATCTCAACGGTCAGGCGACCAAACCGGCCAAGGCGGTGAAGTTGGGAGATACTGTGGAAATCACTATCGGAGAACAGCATTTCACCGTGGAAGTGCTGGCCTTGTCCGAGAAACGCGGCCCCGCAACGGTGGCGCAAGCCCTGTACCGCGAAAGCGAAGAGAGCCGCGCCGAGCGGCAGAAAGTGCGTGAGTTGAAGGCCATGGCTGCCGCACCCGGCGGCGATGCCAGAGGCCGTCCCAGTAAGCAGGATCGGCGCAGAAGGGCGAGGTTCGAGCAGGGGTTCGGGTAGGCAGCCGATAGTCAGCTACGGGACGTGATGTCACTCCACTTGGCAGCAGAGAGCGTGTTCTTGACCAGCACGCCGAGGGTGGTGTCGCCTTCCATCAGCAATTTCCGGGCGAAGAACAGGGTGTCGGCGTCTTCCTCGCCCAGTGCGAGGGCGATGAAATCGCGTAGTGAGGCGGAGATGGTCATTTCCGGCGGCGCGTCGCCTGCGTGGAAAGGGCGGAAGCGGCCATTGACACCGAGCGTGAAATCGAACCGCAGCCCGGCATCGAGTACGCGCAGGCACAGATGACGGCCGGTGAGCGGCGCGAGGGGTGCGCGAGGCAACATGCCCTCCGGCGCAAGGTTGAGCGCCGTGGTAAGCGCCAGCGTGGGCGGGAGTTTGGGCAGGATGGCGTTGATTCTTGCAAGCGGCTCCGGCACGGTGAAGGGAGGCAGGCGGGGATGGGGGCTTTTTATCCAGTTTATGAGACGCGCTTCGAGGCGCTCGCGGAATTTGGCGGGTAGGAGGGGGGTGGGTTC
>JAITWP010000154.1 GCA_031285365.1 Azoarcus sp. | reverse complement strand
GACGATTGCGACGCGGAGTTCTTCGGCCTGCGTCGCGTTGAAAAGCATGCGCTTCATTCTGGGTCGTTCTCCCGCGCCAATCCGCACGGGCAGGTACGACCGGCGCGCGCCATCGCGCTTGTCCGGGGTTCAGGAGCGGTTGTGTCGGGCTGCTTTCATCCGGTGGAGCTTATCCTGTGATGGGTTGGCTGGTCGTGTTTTTCACTTGTTCCTGCCTCGGCCTTGGCCGCGGGCAGGAACATCTGATCCTGCGGTTTTGCGTACTGCGCGTTGTTTGTATATCCAGCCATCTGGCTGGATAGGTGTATCGGAAAAAAGTTATTGCGCTACCATTACAACCTTTCAAGGGCGCGTGGGCAGCACTTGCAGCGGATCGGGAGCGCACTGGGCGTCTCAAGCGTCGCCACTTTCCATCGCCTTCTGGCGCATGGGATGACGACCGCCACCGATCTCAAGCCGAGCGGATTATATTCATGATGATGGTTGAAGGCAAAGTAAATGTTGTCAGGTACGAACGAATAGATGAGTCTTCTGCCGGACAGCGTATCGACAATTATTTTTTTCGGCTGGCGAAAGGCGTGCCGAAGAGCCATATCTACCGCATTTTGCGCGGTGGCGAGGTGCGGGTGAATGGGCGGCGGGTGTCGCAAATTTACCGTCTCAACGTCGGCGATGAGGTGCGGATTCCACCGTTGAGGCTTGCCAGACCGTCCGAACCTGTGCGCCCGCCTGCGGGAAAACCCTTGCCCGTGGTGTTCGAGGATGAATTTTTCGTGGTGCTGAACAAGCCCTCCGGTCGCGCCGTGCATGGCGGTAGCGGTGTCAGTTTTGGCGTGATCGAACAGTTGCGCGCCCAGCGACCTGAACTGAAGATGCTGGAACTTGTGCATCGGCTCGACCGCGAAACGTCCGGTCTGTTGATCGTGGCAAAGAAGCGATCGGCGCTGACTGCGTTGCAGGACATGATGCGCGCGGGGCGTGTGGAGAAGCGTTATTTCGCTCTCGTTGCCGGTCAATGGCCGAATCCGCTGCAACATGTGCGCGCGCCGCTGCTCAAGTATCTTACCGAGGAGGGGGAGCGCCGCGTCAGGGTGAGCGAGGTGGGTAAACCGGCGCACAGTGTCGTGCGTCTGATCAAGCGCTGGCAACGATTCAGCCTGCTCGAAGTCGAACTGAAAACGGGACGTACCCATCAGATACGGGTGCATCTCTCCCATCTCGGGTTTCCGCTCGTGGGCGACGATAAATACGGAGATTTCGCGCTCAACCGGATGCTCGGGAATGAAGGGTTGCGCCGGATGTTTCTGCATGCCGCGAAACTTGCCTTTGCCCATCCGGTGAAAAGCGAGCCGTTGTTGTTTGAAGCGCCGTTGCCCGCGGAATTGCAGGGTTTTGTCACGCGACTGGATGGATGGGAGTCCAGGGGTTTATGACGGTCAGGCCGGTGGCCTGAAAGGGGCCGGTGTCGCGCGTGGCGACGATAAGTCCGTTGGTGAGGGCAATGGCAGCGATGCAGGCGTCGGCTGTCCCGATCGCCTTGCCGACCGAGCGAACTTTCGCCAGCAACTCGGCATAGGCATTCGTGCAGGCCATATCGAACGGCAGCACGCGCCCGATGAACATGGGCAGTACCCGTTTTTCCAAATCCTCATGCAGTGCCGTCCGGCGCTTTCCGGTTGGCAGCAGTGCCACGCCGGCGCGCAACTCGGCCACGGTAATGGATGACAGGTAAAGCGTTTCCAGGGGCTGCGCGTCGATCCATTCGATGACACGTGTTTCGGGCGCACGGCGCAACGGCTCCGAAATCACGTTTGTGTCGAGCAGAATCATTCGAAGCTCGCGGCACGGGCCGGGGTTCCGTCGAGTGCGCTCTCGAAGACGGCCAGCTCTTCATCAGTCAATTTGATCTTGCGTCCGATCTCGGCCAGAAGCGAGCCCAGCTTGACCCGGCCTTGCGGCTTCACCGCAGTTTCCAGTATGTCGCGGATTTCGGCCTCGGCGCTGCGACCATGTTGGGCAGCCCGCACGCGGATGGCACGATGTACCTCGTCTGGAACATTCCGGATGGTGACGGATGGCATCTTTCAAATCCTCTCATTGCAATAGTTGATTGCATCTTATAGAAATGCAATCAGCGACACAACCATCATTTTCCGCAAAATCCGGAATTCAAGCCAACATCAAAAACAGCGCCGGACGTTTGGCGAGCGTGGGCGGCGGGATTTTGCGCCAGTCGGCAATGGTGAGGGTACGCAGGTATTCGTTGGCGGTGGCAAGTTCGCGCGCGACGCACAGCCGGGTGGACGGCTGGCAGACGCGGAGCAGGGCGGCGAACAGGTGTTCGTTGCGATAGGGTGTTTCGATGAAGATCTGCGTGCGGGTGAGCCGACGGGATTCGTCTTCGAGCGTGCGCAGGTGGCGATCTCGGGCGCCTTTTTCGGACGGCAGATAGCCGTGGAAAGTAAAGTTCTGGCCGTTGAGGCCCGAACCCATCAGGCCGAGCAGGATGGACGACGGGCCGACCAGCGGGACGACGCGCACGCCGAGGGCGTGGGCGCGGGCAACGAGCCGCGCGCCGGGGTCGGCGACGGCCGGGCAACCGGCGTCCGACATCAGACCGACGTTTTCTCCTTTGAGTGCCGGGGCGAGCAGGGCATCCAGCTCGTGATGGCTGCCTCTATCAGGTAACTCACGGATATCGGTGTCACACAATGTGCCGGGAAAGTCGATGCGCTTCAGATGAGCGCGGGCGGTACGGGCGTTTTCGACCACGAAATGACGAATACCGGCGGCACATTCCTTCCCGGCAGCGGGGAGGAAGTCCGTCCAGGGTGCTTCTCCCAGGCTGGTGGGAATGAGTATGAGCGCGCCATTGGGCGTGTTCGGCGCACTCATGGCAATTCCATGCCTGCCGCGCGGAGCATTCGGGAAAGCGCGATCAGGGGCAATCCGATGAGGGCGGTGGGGTCGTCTCCCGTGAGCGCGTCGAGCAGCGCGATGCCCAGCCCTTCACACTTGGCGCTGCCCGCGCAGTCGAGCGCCGGTTCGCGTTCGAGGTAGCGGCGGATTTCAGACTCGCTTAACGGGCGAAAACGCACGCGGGTGAGGATGTTTTCGCACTGTTCATGGCTGTTACG
>JAITWP010000137.1 GCA_031285365.1 Azoarcus sp. | reverse complement strand
TCTACCGAGGTGGAAGTCGACTTTGCCAGACATTCCTACGTGCGTGATGTTTCACGCGCGCGCACCTTCGGCTTCACGCAGGACGTGGAATTCATGCAGGCCAATGGGCTTGCCCTGGGTGGAAGCCTGGATAACGCGATCGTGATGGACGAATATCGTGTGCTCAACACAGAAGGACTGCGCTATGCCGATGAGTTCGTCAAGCACAAGGTGCTCGACGCCATCGGCGATCTCTACATCTGTGGCTACCCGCTGCTGGCGGCCTATACGGCCCACAAGGCCGGTCACGCGCTCAACAACCGGCTGTTGCGGGTGTTGCTCGAAGACGCTTCAGCCTGGGAAATCGTCAGCTTTGACAATACCGTGCCTGCACCTCCTGCGGTCATTCACCAGCTTGCCGAACCGGCACTGGTCTTTTAGGTGGTATTGAAATGCTGCTGGCGCGAATCATGGTCGTGCTGCTGTGTTTGGGAATCGGCGTCTCATTGGTCCAGTGGATGCTGACTGGACAGCTTCATTACAGAAAACGAGCCTGGAATTTTTTCCGCATCAGCGTGGTGGCGGTTTTTATCGTGCTGACGCTTTTCGCGCTCGAACGGATACTGGGTGCACCGCTTGATTGAAGAGAGGGATCAGTAGGCGTTTCGATCCTTCACGACAATCAGCGCTGTTTTGGCGATGATCCAGAAATCCAGGCTCAATGACCAGTTGCGCAGGTATTCGAGGTCGTACTCGATGCGCATTTCCATTTTGTCGATAGACTCCGTTTCGCCCCGATAGCCATTGACCTGCGCCCATCCAGTGATTCCAGGCTTGACCTTGTGGCGGATCATGTACCCCTTGATAGCTTTCCGGTAGATCTCGTTGTGCGCGACCGCGTGCGGGCGCGGGCCGACGATACTCATCCGGCCCTGGAGCACATTGACGAACTGTGGCAGTTCATCCATCGAAGTCCTGCGGATGAACGCGCCGAATCGTGTAATGCGTGCATCGTCCTTCGTGGCCTGTTTGACGACTTCTCCGTCGTCGCAGGCCGTCATCGAGCGGAATTTATAGACGAGGATTTCCTTGCCGTCGAGCCCGTAGCGCCTCTGTTTGAAGATGATCGGCCCGGGGGAAGACAGCTTTACGCCAATGGCCAGCAACGACAGCAACGGAAACAGCAATAGCAGGATGAGAACCGAAAGCACGACGTCCGAAGAGCGTTTGACGAGGCCGTTGAAACCGGTGAAAGGAGTTTCGCAAATCGCGACGACCGGCATGTTTCCCACGCTGTCGAATCGTCCCTGGATGAGGTCGGTAATGAAAATATCCGGGACAAAATAGATCGAAGCGGTCGTGTCCTTGAGGCTGTCGAGCAGTTTGAGGATATGAGGCTGGGCGGCCATCGGCAGGGCCAGGTAAATGGTGTCGACATGGTTCTGCTTGACGTATTCCGACAGGTCGAGCAGGCGTCCCTCGATTGGGGCGGGGATACCGGAGGGGAAGTCGCCGGGGCTGCGGTCATCGAAGAAACCGAGGATGCGCGTACCAAGGTAAGGATCATTTTGGAACTGTTGGGCGAGGCAGATGCCGATTTCGTTAACCCCGGCAATGACGGCGGTGCGCAGATTGCCCGGGGAGGAGATTACGCGCGGAAGCACGATTCTCAGGACGGAGTAGATGACGCCGTACACGATGGGCGTGCTGACAACCCAGGCCAGCAGGACGTTTTCCGGGAAATACTGGATGTAGGCGGTGGCGAAGCCAAAGGCCCCCATGATGCAGATGAACAGCAACCAACTGGACAACAGTTTTTGCAATACCTGGCGGAAGCTTTCGTGAAAAGTCACTTCGCCGGGGAAGGTTACGGCGAACGACAGGGTGCAGAGGATGACGTAAGGCGGGCCGATGTCCTCATCGTAATAACCGGCAACGACCAGCAGGCACAAAACGATGGTGGTGGGATAAAGAAAAGCCCCAAAGGCCGTGCTCAGCGTGAAGCCGGTACGTTGGAGCAGGTTCCCTGTCAGCGGGCGGTTGCCATGATCATGTCGAAGCATCCCCCATTATATGCAAAGATAACCTCCGATTCAGTCGATTTTGTATTCAGCACGCGGGATACACGGTAGTTGAAGCAAAAAAAGATGGAATTCTCTGCGTAAATACAACTATTTGTGTAATGATCAACAGTCGTTTTCGGCAGTCAGAGTGTGACGAATGTCACAAAGCCTGGTTTCGTACGGCGTTTTTTTGCGATGGGGTCACCCACATGCTGGCCTGTTGCGCAAATGGATACAGTTGCAGTGTCGGGATGGAAGGCCAGTGCAGCAATCGCCGTATAAGTCGTGTAATATCATGGACTGAGTCCGGGGGCGGCTGGTCGAGTCGGGTCGTGGAGGTTTGGGCTGTTTTGTGGCGTGAAATAACAGATATCGGGTTTCCTTGTATTTATCCAAGCACAAATTATGATGCATATGAGTAACAGTTACACAGGTTCCGGATGTATGAATATTGCTTATTCAGATAGTCTGGATTTCATGATCAGGCGGGTGCTTGTAATTTTTACACTTTAAGTCAGAGGTTTCAGCCCATGAACAACAAGAGACAACGCAGATTTGCCGTATTGGCAGGCGGATTGGTTGCATTGCTAGGCCTTCAGACGGCTATTGCACAGGAAGAGGGATCGGCTGCTGCGCAGGGAGATGCTTCACCCGCTGTGCAGGGGGAGAGTCCGTCAGCTCCACTGGGAGAGGGTTCATCTGCTGCGCTGGGGGACGACTCGAGGAGTCCGTTCAGCTTTTCGGTTTCGCAGACTTTTCGTTATGACAGCAACGTCCGCAGCAGGCCGGACGACAGCGTGTACGCCAAGTACGGCGCCAACGTACCGAAAGATCGCTCAGACACCCTTTCCGTTACCAGGGCAGGCGCCAATTTTGACGGTGTTATGGGTCGCCAGGCCTTTCATGCCGGACTTGACCTGAGCCACACCATCTACAACAAGCACTCAGACCTCAACAATACCTCGGGAGACGCGAACCTGCGCTGGGATTGGCGGTTGGGGGATCGTTGGAGCGGAATCCTTGGGTACCGCTACGGCGAGTCATTTGTCGATTTCGGGGACACTTACACCAACGTCACTACCGCTGAGCGGGGACGGCTCACACGGCGACTTGGCCGTGCCAACGCCAGTGCTGATTTCTGGTGGCACCCGAACTGGGCTACCGGGTTTGGCTTCTCTGACGTTCGTAGCGACTATCGCAATAACGACAGGCCGCGCGAGGAGTACAACGCGCAGGAAGTGAGCCTGAATTTCACATACCGGCCTTCCACCGGCAACCGCATCGTATTGAGCCTGCGTGCCGAGGAAGGCGAGTATCCGAATCAGGATAAGGCGCCTGGATCGATGCGGGAATGGGAACGGCGCGACGCGCGGCTTTCCGGTCATTGGCAATTGTCCGGTGTCACGCAACTGAGCGGCTACGCCGGATATACACAGCGCAAGTATGAATGGGCAAGCAATCGGGATTTTTCGGGAGTCACCGGTAAGATTGCATTCCGCTGGACACCCACCGGGAAAGCGATCATAAACCTGTCCTGGCGACGCGAGATTGGTGCGGATGCGGATGCGGTTTCAAACTTCGCCGTGTCACACGGCTGGACTCTGGAGCCGACCTGGGTGATTACCAGCAAGGTTCGTCTTGGAGCCAGTTTTGAACACCTGAAGCGCAATTATCGCGGAGATCCTGGCCTGGGGTGGACAACCCATCCAAGAGATGCCAAGACCACGTCTTATGGCGCCAATCTCAGTTATCTGCCGGTTCCCAGTGCCAATATCACGCTCGGTTATCGTCACCATAAGCGCGATACGCAGAATTTTGACTACCTCAGCTACAAGGGGTGGGCAACGTGGCTCTCGGGGAGCTTGACCTTTTGAGAAAAGAGGCGTTTTTTATCATGCCGTGATATGGCATGATGCCTGCCAAGGGGGTATCGGTAGCTCGATACCGTTACAGTGTGTTGTGCGAGTCTTTTGACAAAGACCGCTTTGTTTTTTGGAATGTTTATGTCCTCTCCAGTTCGTTCTGTCGCGGTGTCGCTTTGTGCCGCTGTGTGGCTGACCGGCATGCTTGCCGGCTGTAATGCCCAGGAAGGTTCCAGCAGCAAGTCTCCTTCCCAGGTTGCCGTCAAGGTCAACAAGGAGGAAGTCTCCGTTCATCAGGTTAACGACCTGCTTTCGCGCAGCGGCAATATCCCGCAGGACCAGGTCGCCAGGGCGCGTTCGGCGGTCGTCGAGCGTCTCATCGACCAGGAATTACTGCTGCAAAAGGCCAAGGAGAGCAAGCTCGACCGCAATCCGAACGTGGCGCAGATGGTCGAATTTTCCCGTCGTGAAATTCTAGCCCGCGCCTATAGCGAGCAGATTGCGAGCGGCGCGGCACAGCCGACCGATGCGCAGATCTCCAAGTTCTACGATGAGCATCCGGAGTTGTTTTCCAAGCGCCGCGTTTATAGCTTGCAAGAGATCAATCTTCAGATACCGCCTGAGCGGTTCGACGAAGTGCGCGCGCATCTGCAATCTGGCGGCAACCTGCAACAGCTCACGACCTGGTTCAATGAGCAGAAGATCCCGTTTGCCGTCAACGCTGGCATGAAGCCAGCGGAGCAACTGCCACTCGAACTGGCCAGGAACCTTTCCCAACTGAATGCGGGTCAGGCGGCTTTTATTCGGACGCCGGCAGGTGCACTTCTTCTCTTTGTCGTCGGCGTGAGGGATGAGCCTGTTGATCGTGCCAGGGCAAAACCCGCCATCGAGAACTTCTTGCGCAATCAGGCACGCGCCGAGAGTGTGAGGGCCGAGGTCAAACGTTTGCGCGAAGCTGCTTCAATCAACTATGTCGGCGATTTCGCGCCTCCCGCCGCTGCGGAACCAACTGCTCCCGCAGAGCAGGGCCCGGTTGTGTCGCCCGAAACTTCGTCTGATGATTCCGTTCAATCGCTTATCGAGAGGGGAGGCATCAAGCTGAAATAGAGAAGCGATAGCAACCAAAGATATACCACCACCGGGCCGCGATCCGTACGGTATCGCGGCTAGGCGTTTCTTGGATGATCGTCTCATACGTTACAGGCCAGAATACAAATGATTTCCAGATTCCTTCATCCTTTGTGCGTCCTTGTCCTGACAACCCTGTGTTTTGCTGGTGTGGCGCAAGCTCAGAATGAGCGCGAATACGTTCTCGGACCGGGCGACATCATTCGCGTCACAGTATTCCAGAACCCGGATCTCACCACCGAAGCGCGTGTGTCCGAAAAGGGCTTGGTGACCTTTCCATTGCTCGGTTCGGTTTCCGTTGGCGGCAAGAGCACGTCCGCTGCCGAGGCAGAGATTGCTACCCGTCTGCGGGACGGCGGTTTCGTGCGTCAACCGCAGGTCAATGTGTTGCCGATACAGATTCGCGGCAACCAGGTTTCCGTGCTTGGGCAAGTCAACAGGCCAGGCCGTTTCCCGCTTGAGACTGCAAATATGCGCCTGACGGACATGATTGCCGCCGCCGGGGGCATTTCGGGCGCAGGAG
>JAITWP010000021.1 GCA_031285365.1 Azoarcus sp. | reverse complement strand
ATAAAGCCAAAGATTTTGAACGCGCCCTGACCGTTCTGGAAAGCGATATGAGTCGGCATCCGATTACGGAAAGGGCCAATTTTTACTTCACCATGTTTCAGGACTGCCCGGAAGACATTCTGGAGCGGCACATGGGCGCGTCTTTCAAGTACGCCATTGCAGCCTTCAGCGCCGGGGATTTTTCGGCCTTTGGAGCACGAATGGCATGGCTGGCGAAGCGTTGCGCGGCCATGCCGCCCGGTAAGGAGGCGGATCATTGGCGCGGTGAACTGCATGTTCTTCAAGCCCTGGCGGAGTTCAACGACATAGAGGCCATGAGCAGGCACCATAAAATGGCTCTTGCCCTGCTCAAAGCGCCAACGAGCCTGTACGGAGCAGATTCTGCCTGGGCTTTGGGCAGCCCTTCCGTGCTGTTCATGTTTTACCGGGAAAGCGGCAAACTCAAGGATGCGCAGCGACTCATGCACGAGTGTATGCCCACTTACTATCAGCTGACCTCGTACCACGGTGCGGGTGCGGAATATCTGATGGAAACGGAGGCTCTGTATAACGCCGGAGAATTCGCCAAAGCCGGAGAGGCTTGCCAAACGGCCCTTGCGAAGGCGGCGCGGCATAACCAGATTGGCAATATGTTCTGCGCCATGTTTTTGCAGATCCGTTTGGCGCTTCTGGCCGGTGACGCGACTGCCCTGTTCGGACGGGAGGCACAGTTGGGTCTCCTGGCGGACATGCGTGGCCTGATTGCCAGGAACCGGGACTTTTTTCTGCTGCACACGGCGGATTTGTGCGAGGGCTGGCTGTACGCGACCCTTGGACTCTATAAAAAAATTCCTCCCTGGCTACGCTCCGAACTCAGCGAAGAGAGCCGCCTGTACGCCTTTGCCAAAGGTTGTTATTACATCGTGCATGGCCGTGCACAGCTTTTGGCTGGAGAATATTTCAAGCTGATCGGTCAGTTCAGCGGCATGCTGCTGGCGGGAGCCTTTTCAAAAAATCTGCTTTTTTTTGTGTACGCACACATCTACCTGGCTGCCGCACATGAAAAAACGGGCCAGAGCCAGAAAGCCGCGACGACCTTGAACATAGCGCTTTCTGTCGCCCTGCCTGATGCGTTGTATATGCCCTTTGTAGAGAATTACGATCTGATCGGGCCGTTGCTTACGAAAAATTTATCAGGAAAAAACGATCAGCAAGCGTTATCGCGCATCGAGGCGTTGGCACAGCAGATGAAGGCGGGTAGCGAGTCGGTATTGAAAAAAATCCAGGCACTGAGGCAGCTATGGGGGCTCACTCCGAGGGAATTTGAGGCCGCGCTCCTGATCGGTAAAGGTCTTTCCTATCAGCAGATCGCGGACAAGATGTGCGTGAGCGTCAACACTCTGAAAACCCACTTACAGTCAATCACCCGGAAAAGTGGGGTGAGCAGGCGTAAGGGGTTGTACGAAATATTCAGAAAAGACTGATTTTTAAAAAACAATACGTCTTAATTCTTTTTTAACAAGAAGAATTATTGAGAGTTAAGAATTTCTATCACCCGAATCGGGTGATAGACGAAAAATTGGGTCGTGAAATATTATATTTTGTATAGATTTTTTATATTACACGGGCAATCCGACCCGCAGGATCCCGGAATGACCCTCACGCTTTTTTACGCCCACAGACCACCGAAACACGGTGGTTCCGATGGCGGCAACCGTAAGGCTGATCTGCGTGGGCGAAGTTGGACAGTTCCGAGAGTGAGTTTTTCAGCAAACTGATGCCCCGCAGAGAGGGCCAGGAGTTTGTCGTGAAACGCAAAAGTTTTTCAATCGAACAGATCGGAGTTGTACTGAAGCAGGCTGAACTGGGGATGACAGTGGACGACATCATCCAGCAAGTCGGGATTTCCGAGCAGATGTTCTACTGCTGGAAGAAGCTGTCCAACCAAGTACGCGAACTCAAACGGTTGCAGGAAGAGAACGTGCGGCTCAGGAAGCTCGTTGCCGAGTTGAGCCTGGACAAGGCGATCCTGCAGGAGATCGCCTCAGAAAACTGGTGCGGTCCGCGGTGAAGCGACAAGTAGTAGTGCTACGCGAAGACTCATCGCAATGCGTCCTCATCGATCCGTCAGCTCGTAACCGGTGCTGCGCCCGCCGCCGGGCGACTTCTTCAGCGCACCCAGTGCCAGCAGTTGCGTGATGTCGCGCAGTGCGGTGTCGGGCGAGCATTTAGCGATGGCGGCCCATTTACCGCTCGTGAGCGTAGTGTTTTCAAACCTGCTCTCCCTGCGCCAGCAATTGTACAAGCGGTACATTTATGAAATACAAACGTTTACCCTGACCGAACTCCTGTACTAGCCCTGTTTTTACCAACTGGCGCAGATAGCGCGCCGCTGTTTGCCGCGTAATTCCCAAGTCGCTCTGTACGAATTCGATGCGTGTATAAGGGTGCCGGAACAGGTTATTGAGCAAATCCTGCGAATACAGATTGGACTCATTTCGCATGCGAAGCTTGGTTTCAGCCATCAACTCACGCATACCCTTTACCAACTGCACAGCTTGCCGGGCGGTTTGTTCTACCGCGTTCAGCATGAATAGCACCCACGCCTGCCAATTTGCCGCGCTGGCGGTGGCATCGCCCGATGCGTCGCGTACCGCTTGCAACAGGCGGTAATAATCGTTCTTATGCTGGTTGATGTAGCGCGACAGGTACAACAACGGCGTATCCAGTAAGCCTGTTTGCACCAGATACAGCACGCAAAGGATCCGCCCGATCCGACCGTTGCCATCGCTGAACGGGTGGATGCTTTCAAACTGATGGTGGATCAGTGCCATCTTGATGATCGGATCAAGCTCGCATGCCGAGTCATCGTTGATGAACCGCTCCAGTGCTCGCATATGGGCCAGCACCTGTGTGCCATCCTGCGGCGGAATGAAGACCGTGGCCCCGGTTTTTTCGTTCTTGAGCACCGTGCCGCCGCCGGTACGGAAAGTCTCGTTGCTGTTTTTGAGCAGTTGAAACAGCGCAATTAGCGTGCTATTACCCAAAACTCCTTGCTGCTGGCGCATGCGGTCAAACCCATACATCAATGCCTCGCGGTAACGCGAAACCTCCTTGACGGCTGGCGATACCCATTCCGCAATGTGCAGATCGGCCTGGAAAAGTTCGTCCTGCGTGGTCACATAGCTTTCCACTTCAGAACTGGCTTTTGCTTCCTGTAAGACCAGGGTGTTGATCAGAATGGTCTGGTTGGGGATGCTCATGGCGCAGCCCTTGAGCTCCGCCAGATAGCGGTGTGCCGATACCAGCGCCGTGAGCAACTCCTGCGACTGAAAATCCACGTTCGGTGGAGGAAGCTCGGGAATAGGATAGCTGGCCCGTAGAACCATGGGGATTACTCCGCTCATGTTGAAATTCAGGCCAAAATAGCACATGAGGCACTTCTCATGTTAAAAATTTCGCGTTTTTTTAACATGAGAAGTGCCTCATGTTAAAAAGGCTTGCCGGTGTTGAACCAGGCAAGCCTTTTATTTCTGGTGGTGATGGGTGGAATTGAACCACCGACCTGTGGGTTATGAATCCACCGCTCTAACCGTCTGAGCTACATCACCGATGGGGTAAACGATAAATTCTATGTGGCGAGCCTTTGGGCGTCAAGAAAAGCTGTAGTACGCTACGGAATGTTTTACGCAGACATGGCGTGTGGCGCTGGTTTCAAGGCATGAAAAAATTGTATATCCGCACCTTCGGGTGCCAGATGAATGAGTACGACTCGAGCAAGATGGCCGATGTGCTCGGGGCGGTCGAGCCGCTTGTCCGGACGGATGATCCGGGTGAGGCGGACATCATTCTGTTCAATACGTGTTCGGTGCGTGAGAAGGCGCAGGAACGGGTGTTCCATGATCTGGGCCGGGTGCGGCGGCTGAAGCTGGAGCGGCCGGGGGTCGTCATCGGAGTGGGCGGGTGTGTGGCCAGCCAGGAGGGCGAGGCAATCGTGCGGCGGGCGCCCTATGTGGATGTGGTGTTCGGGCCGCAGACCCTGCATCGGTTGCCCGATCTGATTGCTCGGCGGCGGGAGAGCGGCAGGCCGCAGGTGGATGTGTCCTTTCCCGAGGTGGAGAAGTTCGACGCGCTGCCGCAACCCAGGGTGGAAGGGCCGTCGGCCTTCGTTTCGATCATGGAGGGCTGTTCCAAATATTGCACGTTCTGCGTGGTGCCCTATACGCGCGGGGAGGAAATTTCGCGCCCGCTCGATGATGTGCTGGCGGAGGTCTCGGCACTGGCGTCGCAGGGGGTGCGGGAGGTGACTTTGCTCGGGCAGAACGTGAATGCATGGCGTGGTGTGCTGGAGAAGGACTCCGATGGGGAAACGGGCGATTTTGCGCTGTTGCTGGAATGCGTGCATGGCGTGTCCGGCATCGAGCGCATCCGCTTCACAAGCTCGCATCCGCGCGAGATGACCCCACGGCTGATTGACGCTTTCGCCCGCTTGCCGGGGTTGGCGCCGCAGTTGCATTTGCCGGTGCAATCCGGTTCGGATCGGGTGTTGGCGGCAATGAAGCGCGGCTATACGGTGCTGGAGTTCAAGTCCATCGTTCGGCGATTGCGCGCGGCGCAACCGGTGCTGTCCCTGAGCACGGATTTCATCGTCGGGTTTCCGGGTGAGACGGCGGAAGATTTCGAGAAGACGATGAAGTTGATCGACGAGGTGGGGTTTGACGGGGCGTTCAGCTTTGTCTACAGCGCCCGTCCGGGGACTCCGGCGGTGGAGTTCGATGACCCTGTACCACAGGAGACGAAGCTTGCTTGGCTTGCACGTCTGCAAAAACGGATCGATGAGCAGGCGCAGGCAATCAGCCAGTCGATGGTGGGGAGCGTCGAGCGGGTGTTGGTCGAAGGTGCGGCGAAGAAGGACAGCGACGAACTTTGCGGGCGTACCGCCAATAACCGGGTGGTGAATTTTCCGGTTCCCAAACCCGCACGCGAGCGACTGACTGGGCAGTTTGTCGAGGTGAGGATTACTGCTGCCCTGCCGCACAGTCTGCGCGGCGAGGTGGTTATAGGGGAGGCGTCGTAATGGTCAGGGCGGCGGTGAGGGAATTGACCCTGGAGCCGGTGGACAATGGGCGGTTGGCGCGTTTGTGCGGGTCGCTCGACGAGAATCTGCGACAAATCGAGAACGCTTTCGATATTGCCATTGCGCGGCGCGGCGCGCATTTCACGCTGCATGGGCGCAATGTCCGGCAGGGGGAGGCGGCGCTACGGCATTTCTATGGGCAGGCCGACCGCGACTTGTCGCGCGATGAAATCCAGCTTGGGCTGGTGGAGTTTTCACATGAGGAGGAACTCTCTCCTCCCACTACGCTGAGGCTGATAACGCGCCATAGCGAACTGCATGGGCGCACGCCCCGGCAAGTGGAATATCTGATGAATATCCAGGGGCACGACATCACGTTCGGCATCGGCCCTGCCGGGACGGGCAAGACGTATCTGGCGGTGGCAAGTGCCGTGGATGCTCTGGAGCGAGATCTGGTGGAGCGTCTCGTGCTGACCCGTCCGGCGGTGGAGGCGGGGGAGCGCCTCGGTTTTTTGCCCGGCGATCTGGCGCAGAAGGTCGATCCCTATCTGCGGCCGCTCTACGACGCACTGTATGACCTGATGGGATTTGATCGGGCCGTGAAGCTCTTCGAGCGCGGCACGATCGAGATTGCGCCGCTCGCCTTCATGCGTGGGCGCACGCTGAACAACGCTTTCGTGATTCTCGACGAGGCGCAGAACACGACGCCCGAGCAGATGAAAATGTTCCTGACCCGCATGGGGTTCGGGGCGAAAGTGGTGGTGACGGGCGATTTGACCCAGGTCGACCTGCCGCGCGGCAACCGCAGCGGGTTGGCAGAGGCGCGCGAGGTGCTGGCGAAGGTGCGCGGGTTGGCGTTCACCGAGTTCACCAAGGATGATGTCGTGCGTCATCCGCTGGTTGCGCGTATCGTGGAAGCTTATGAACACAAGAAAGAGGAGAGGAAGGAAAGCCATGGCGAAAAAAACGGATAAGCCGCGACTCATCGTGAAGGACAGCGACGGGAAGAGCAGCAAATTCGCCGTCAGCCAGTTCGAGGTGGATTTTGGAGGCGACCGCCGTCTGCTTTTCCTGTTGTCGGAAACGGGAGGATGCGATCTCGAAATCGAGGCGATTGCGGCCAGTGACGAATCGGCTCCGGTCATCAGCGTGCAACCGTGTGCCAGCAATGTCATCTGCCTGCGGGTGGAGTTGCCGAACGATTCTCCGGTGGATGCCGGGGAAATCACGGTGGTGACGGAGCCGGT
>JAITWP010000012.1 GCA_031285365.1 Azoarcus sp. | reverse complement strand
GGCACATCGCGGTGCCAGCGGCTATTTGCCCGAGCACACGCTGGAAGCGAAGGCGCTCGCCTTCGCGATGGGCGCGGATTATCTCGAGCAGGACGTTGTCATGACGCGCGACGATCAGCTCGTGGTGTTCCACGATCTCACGCTGCAGCGCATGACGGATGTCGCCAAGGTCTTTCCCGATCGCGCCCGCGCCGACGGTTCCTGGTACGTCATCGATTTCACCCTCGACGAACTCAAGCAACTGCGCCTGCACGAAGGCACGCAGACCACGCCGCAGGGCGAGAAAGCCGTCTTCCCCGCGCGCTTCCCGCCGGAACTCGGCGACTTCCGCATTCACACCTTGCGCGAAGAACTCGAATTCGTCGCCGGCCTCGAACACAGCACCGGCCGAAAGGTCGGCATCTACCCCGAATTGAAGTCGCCCTGGTTCCATCATCAGAAAGGCAAGGATCTGAGCCGTGCCGTCCTCATCGAACTCAAGAACCACGGTTACGACGGCCGCGACGATCGCATCTACGTCCAGAGCTTCGACTACCCCGAACTCGAACGCATCAAGCGCGAACTCTTCCCCGAACTCGGCGTGGAGCTGAAGCTGGTGCAGCTGATCGCGCCCAACGACTGGGCCGAAACGCAGGAGCTGGGCGCGAACGGCGAGTGGCACAACTACGATTTCAACTGGATGCACAGCGCGGAAGGTTTGCGGAAATTGTCCGAACTCGTGGACGGCGTCGGCCCCTCGCTCGACATGCTGCTCGAGTACGGCGAGGACAGTTCCATCCTGCCGCGCAGCCGCTGGGTGGTGAACGCGCACGCCGCTGGTTTGTCCGTGCATCCCTACACCTTCCGCCGCGAAGCGGAGCAACTGCCGGTGGGCATTCCCGACTTCAACGCCTTGCTGGAACTGTTCCTGGTCAAGCTCGGCGTGGATGGGGTTTTCACCGATTTTCCCGACCTCGCCCGCCAGTTCATCGACCAGCACTGAGCGGGTTGCGCCCGTCCCGCCAGGGGCCGGCAGCTGATTCCCGCATGTTATACTGCCGCCTTTTCCGGCAGGGCGACGCATGCAGTTTTCCACCATCGGCATCATCAGCAGACGTGATGATTGG
This sequence comes from Azoarcus sp., assembly GCA_031285365.1. Classification (GTDB taxonomy): domain Bacteria; phylum Pseudomonadota; class Gammaproteobacteria; order Burkholderiales; family Rhodocyclaceae; genus WRNU01. The sequence goes on along the minus strand of JAITWP010000012.1, from coordinate 1,475 downwards.
TGATCAAACAGCCGGCGACATCTTCAAACACAAATCTCGAATAAACCCAGTAATTCCGCGCTTCTTTCCCGCTTTGCCCATTGCAACGTCGGACACCTTCGGTACACTCCAGTCACTAAAAACGTGTACACATGTGTGTACATAAAACAGGTGTAAACGCTCGGGGATAGGTTCATGTACACAATAGAGGTCAGCTGTGGCGCTTACTGATGCCTGGCTGAAAGCCAATGACGGTAAAGTTCGGGAGAAGGTGCTCGAAAAGGCGGATAGGGATGGGCTAAGCGTCCGTGCTACGCCCAAAGGGAAACTGGTATATCAACTGAGGTACCGGTACGCCGGCAAACCTGTTCGATTAGACCTGGGTAGTTACCCAGGCATGTCTTTGAAGGCTGCTCGTGAAGAGGCGCAGCGATTGCGGGCACGTCTCGAACGGGGGGGAGAACCCCAGAGTTGTTCGCGCTGTCGAGAAAGGGGCCATACAAACCGCGGTAACCTTCAAGGAGCTGTTCAAAGACTGGTACGACAAGTCTTGTTCGAAAGAAAAGAGTGCTCACGCCGAGATCTACCGGTCGTTCGAATTGCACATCTTTGATCGGTTCGGGGCCTTGCCGGCCGGCAAGATCACCCTGCATATGTGGCTGGACACGCTGGAAGGTATGGCAGCCCGCATTCCGGCCATCGCAGACCGAATCCTGATGAACGCCAAGGAATGCTACTGGTGGGGCGTCAAACGCCAACTCGTAGAGGAAAATCCCTTGGACAGATTGGATGGAGGCAGCGATCTCCGCATCCCGCGCAATGTCCAAGTTCGCCCTCTGGCGGATCTTGAGCTGTTCTACATTTGGCGGGCCTTAAACGGGTCTCGTCTGGCTTACAAGAACAAGCTCCTGATGAAGTTGGCTTTGGCCTATGCCTGCCGATGGGGTGAGCTACGCCTGGCCGAAAAGTCCCATTTCGATTTTCAAACCAAGATATGGACGGTGCCCCCAGAGAATCACAAAATCGGCCGCATTACGGGAAAACCCTTACTGAGGCCGATCATGCCGCACACCGAGGAGCTTATTCGGGAAGCGTTTATGTTGAGTCCGAAGCACCAGTTCGTGTTTGTCAGTGGGCGTACTGGCGCCCGTATGTCACCGACCTCTCAAACGTCCTGGACCTATCGCATCCAGGAATGGGTGTTGCGCAATTTTCGCTACGAAATGCGGCACTGGACTATCCATGATTTTCGGGCGTCTGCCCGCACCCGATTCTCCAAATTGACAGACCCCCATATCGCCGAAAAGATGATTGGCCATAAATTGAAGGGGGTCTGGGAGCTGTACGACCGCCACGACTACATCGAGGAGCAGAAGTTGACCGTATTGGGATCAGGGTTGATCACGATGCGATTGATGATCGCTTCTTCGTACCCCAGCGCCGCGAGGGCTTGGCGGTAGTTGGTCTTCCAGGCGCGCTCGATGCTGTCGTGGATG
>JAITWP010000310.1 GCA_031285365.1 Azoarcus sp. | reverse complement strand
GAATGGATGCCGTCCTCATTGAGCGAACGCACCATCATGTTGACGTGCAGGCGCCCTTCTTTCAGCCGCAATTCCCCAATGTTGTTGGAAGTCTCGACCACGCCGGGCATGTGCTCGCTCATATGGCGCACGCCGTAGGGCAGATCACTCAACAAGGCCAGAACCCTGCTGGCATCATCACTGGACAGAACATCGCCTGCGTCCTGCTCTGAAACAATTTCGAAGTCGATACGCGCCCCGGACTCTTCTTCGCTCAGCTGGCTCCGCATTCTCGACACAAAATCTTCGACTTCCGCAAGCAAAGGAGAGGAATCAACCACCCGGAGCACGGCCTCGGCCTCGCGGGCAATGGCATTATGCGCAGTACCTCCCTTCATCGACGCAAGCCGGAAATCGAAACCTTTTTCATCCAACTCGTGCAGGAACTGCGCCAGTAACCTGATCGCATTGCCACGCTGGCGGTGAATGTCGATGCCGGAATGTCCTCCGGCCAAACCCGCAAGCCGCAAGCCGATAAGTTGCATATCCGCCGGAGCCGCCTCCACGGGCAGAGCCGTGTCGACGATCACGTCGACACTCCCGGCACAGCCGATATAAAGCTCTCCCCATTCTTCGGTGTCGAGATTGATCAGCAAACGACCCTGCACTGCGTCCCGCTCAAGCGCCACTGCGCCGTGCATCCCTGACTCCTCATCCACGGTCAACAGAACTTCCAGTGCAGGATGTTCGAGATCGTCGGCCTCCAGCACCGCCAGCGCCAACGCAACGCCAATCCCGTTGTCGGCCCCGAGCGTGGTATCGAGCGCCGTCACCCAACCATCGCGTAACACGGGGCGAATCGGATCATGTTCAAAATCGTGCATGCTGCCGCCGTGTTTCTGGCACACCATGTCCAGGTGCCCCTGCAACACCACGCCGGGACGGTCTTCATAGCCCGGTGTGGCGGGCTTGCCCAGGACGAGGTTGCCGCGGCTGTCAATCTTCACGCACAGGCCGCGCTCAGAGGCCCATTTCGACAGGGCATCACACACTGCGGCTTCATGCCCCGAGGCACGCGGTATCCGGCAAAGATCAAAAAAATGCTGCCAGACCGCAGCCGGTCGCAAGCTGGATAAATCGTTCATTGTTGGCTTCGCTTCAAAAGTTCAAAACCCCGAATCAGCGAATGATAACGGTATTGGAGCCAGGCATGGCGTCACATGCCGAGCGATTCCAGCAGATCTTCCTGCTCAACCGGACGGGACACAATAGCATCCATGTCGCTCCTGATCTGATCGAGCAACGCATCGGGATCGGTTTCCTCGGCCTCAAAATCCTTCAATCTGATGAATTCGGTGCGATCGATTGCCATTTCGAGATAAAAAATGTTCCCGCGCTCGGTCTGGAAAGTGACCCGGCGCACCTCCGGCTGATCGAGATGGGTATCCACCGAAAGCACGACATGCTTGGTGAGCGCCAGCATCTTGGGCTGATTCTGGGTGATATGGGTTTGCAGTTCCCTGGAAACCTTGCCCGTAAAGTCTCCGATGATCTGGTTCATCAATTCGCCCAGGACGTTGCCCACTTCGTCGGAGGTGAAAGCGCTTGCCAGTTCCTCTTTCGACATGCCCATGCTGAGCATATATCGCCCATAGAGCTCCATTGCCGAAGCCGCCGAGAAATTCATGACTACCAGCCCGGAAAACCCTCCGTCGAATAACACGAAGCAACCAATGTCCGGTTTCAGGCATGTGCGGGAAATACGCTGAACCATGCCGGAATAGCTGAGTTTGCTCAGGGTTGCCAGATGCAGCACCTTGGCAACGGAATCGCAGAGCGACCGCAGAATGTCATCTGCCCCATGCACAACCGGATAATCGCTCTCTCTCATTGCCGTCATCCGATGAAAAATGGAAATTTGATTTCGTTTATAGCATTTGTGGATTTCTATAATATGGGCGAATTTCACACCCTCGCCCGGCTCACGGAAGAACCCGCCGCAAATCTCCTATAATCGCGCTCTTTCCTTCAAGTCTCACCGCCGTAATGCCCGTTTCATCCGCCCTCGCCGCCCTTCTGCCCTCGATCTCGAATCTGAATCTACCGAAACCCGGCGCGCGACTCGATCTGCCGGGGCTGGCAGGAGGAGCCGATGCGCTGGCCATCGCCACGCTGGCCGAACGCGGGAAAATGCTGACGGTCATCACCGCGCAACCTGTCAGAGCCCAGCGGCTCGCGGACGAAATCTCCTGGTTTGCGCCGCACCTTTCCGTGCACCTTCTGCCCGACTGGGAAACGCTGCCCTACGACAGTTTTTCTCCGCACCAGGATCTGATCTCGGAGCGGCTTTCCACGCTCTACACCGTGAGCCGCAACGAGGCCGACGTGGTGCTCGTCCCCGCTGCCACCGCGCTCTATCGGATGGCCCCGCCCGCGTTTCTGGCCGCCTATACCTTTTTCCTCAAACAGGGGGATGTGCTCGAAACAGAGCAATTGCGCGCGCAAATGGTGCTGGCCGGATACCACTGCGTCACCCAGGTCGTCAGCCCCGGCGAATTCGCGGTACGCGGCGGGCTGATCGACCTCTATCCGATGGGCACAACCCTGCCGCTGCGGATCGACCTGTTCGACGAACGCATCGAAAGCATCAAAACCTTCGACCCCGACACCCAGCGCACCATCTACCCGGTGAGGGAAATCCGTCTGCTGCCCGCGCACGAATTCCCGTTCGATGAAGCCGGACGCACCCGGTTTCGAGGCCGCTTCCGCGAAGCCTTTGAAGGCGACCCGAGCCGCTCGACCCTCTACAAGGACGTCTCGAACGGCATCGCCCCGGCGGGTATCGAGTATTACCTGCCGCTCTTCTTTGAAGAAACCGCCACGCTTTTCGACTACCTGCCGCCCGCCTCCCCCGTGCTCCTGCACCACGACGTGCCGGAAGCCATCAGCAGTTTCTGGCGCGATACCCGATCACGGCACCACATGCTGCGCGGCGACCGCGCCCGCCCGGTGCTCGCGCCCGAGGCGCTTTTCCTGAAGGAAGAGGATTTTTTCGGCGCACTCCGCGACCGCCCCCGGCTGACGATCAGCGAACCCCAAAACGACACCGATACTCCCCCCACCGCCGCCCTCCCCTTGCCCGGACTCGCCGTCGACCGCAAGGCCGCCGACCCCCTGAACACCTTCAAAACCTTCCGCACCGGATTCGAGGGCCGCGTTCTGCTCCTGGCCGAGTCACCGGGCCGACGCGAAACCATGCTCGAATTCTTCGCCGAATACGGTGAAACCCCGCAGGTTTGCGCCGACTTTGCCGAAACAGACGGTTCAGACTTCGCCATCACCGTCGCCCCGCTCACCGCCGGTTTCATCCTGCCGGACGCAGGGCTTGCCATCGTCACCGAAACCGAGCTTTACACCGCCGTCCGCCCCCGTGGGCGACGCGACGCGCGCAAGGCTGCGACGATGGAAGGGTGGCTGCGCGATCTTTCCGAGCTCAGGGTGGGTGATCCGGTCGTGCACACCTCCCACGGCATTGGCCGCTACCTCGGCCTCGTGCACATGAACCTGGGAGAAAACGAAGCCGAATTCCTGCATCTCGAATACGACGGCGGCGACAAACTCTACGTGCCCGTCTCCCAACTGCACGTCATCACCCGCTACGCCGGAATCGACCCCGAAGCCGTGACTCTGCACCGGCTCGGCTCCGGACAATGGGAAAAAGCGCGCAAGAAAGCTGCTCAACAGGCGCACGACACCGCCGCCGAACTGCTCGCCCTCTACGCCGCCCGCGCCGCGCGTCCCGGCGTGCGGTTCGACTTCAACGCTCACGATCTGGACGCCTTCGCCGAAGGTTTCGGCTTCGAGACCACCCCCGATCAGCAAAACGCCATCGACGCCGTGGTAGCCGACATGAAATCGGGCCGCCCGATGGATCGCCTCGTCTGCGGCGACGTGGGTTTCGGCAAGACCGAAGTGGCACTGCGCGCCGCATTCGTTGCCGTCCAGGACGGCCATCAGGCGGCGCTTCTGTGCCCCACCACGCTCCTGGCCGAACAGCACTACCAGACCTTTTCCGACCGCTACGCCGACTGGCCCGTCAGGATTGCCGAGCTCTCGCGCTTCAAATCCCAGAAGGAACAGGCCCAGGCGCTCACCCAACTGGCCGAAGGCAAGATCGACATCGTGATCGGAACCCATCGCCTGCTGCAAAAGGACGTCCGTTTCAAGCGCCTGGGGCTGGTCATCGTCGATGAAGAACACCGTTTCGGCGTG
>JAITWP010000284.1 GCA_031285365.1 Azoarcus sp. | reverse complement strand
CTCACCAGGCTGGAAAGCCCCTTGAGCCTTCCGAACAGCAGATGCAGCCGTGCCTGCGCAGGGCCGAACAGCCCGTAGAGGATGCGAAACAGCAGCAATCCGGCCATGCAGTAGCCGAGCGTGACATGCAGGCAGCGCCACCCATCCCATTCCGAGGTTATCCATGCTCCGAAAAAGCACACGGCAAACAGGGCGTGGAACATCCGTATCGGGGCATCCACCATCAATCTGCCCCTGCCACCGGATTCAGTGGCAGGGGCAGAGTTCTTCGTTTCGTCGGGTTGTGTCATTTGTGTCATATCAGTTCTCCTGATCCTGAAAAGCGTGTACGTGCAATACGCTCAAACCTGTTGATATGGAGACATTCTGAACAGGAGAACCTGAACCTTCCCTGAATCTGAAATTCATTTTCTGTTCAGATGCGAGTATAGGTGCACCGTCGGCTTGCAGTTATCCGATTAAATCCCTAGTATTATGACTATAGTTCAATGACCAGGGTCATAGCCATGCTGAACGAAGTCTCCAAATCGCAATTCAAAGCCAGGGCGCTGGAGTTTTTCCGTCAGGTTGAAGCCAGCGGTGAGCCCGTCATCATTACCGATCACGGCCAGCCCAGGTTGGAAGTTCGCCGTTACCGGCCGCAACAGGACGACCCGCTGGCCCGGTTGCGCGGCACCGTATTGTGCTATGAGCGCCCCACTGAGCCGGTCGGCGAAGATGACTGGGAGGCTGCGCAATGATTTTGCTGGATACCCATATTCTCGTTTGGTGGGTGTCTGGCGCGCAGCCGCTGACCTCGGCCATGCGGAAAGCCATCGACGCCCAACTCGACGGCGGCCGTATTCTCGTCTCATCGATCAGCGCCTGGGAAATTGCCATGCTGGTCGCACACGGTCGCATTGGCCTGTCGATGGACGTTGATCGCTGGCTGGCGACGGTTGAACAGATCGAGGCTGTGCGTTTCATTCCTGTCGATAATGAAATTGGCGTCAAATCCTGCCAACTACCGGGCGAGTTTCACAAAGACCCGGCCGACCGCATCATCGTTGCCACAGCACGCCAGTTCGCCGCGCCGCTGCTCACCGCCGACGAGAGAATTCTGGCGTATCCACATGTGCAGACCATCTGTTCCGGGTAGTGGCATCACGACGTGTCCGCAGGCGACCCGAAAAGCAATCACCGCATCTCGAACAATTCCTGATGGAAGTGCTTCGTCTCGAAGCCGCGTGATACCAACCCCTGACACAAGCTACGCCCGAATCCCGAGGGGCCGCAGAACCATAGTGAAGCGTCTTTCCATTGTGGCACTTTGGCGCAGAGCGTCTCGGCATCCAGCCGACGATCACGCCCATCGGCGATCACATGAAGGGTCACACCGGCTGCCCTGGCGAGTTGCTCCAGCCGCTCGACAAAAGCCTCGTCCGGATTTCTGGCGGAATAAAACAGATCCACCGCGCCTTTTGACGGGTCACAATGAGCGAACTCTTCCATCCTCGCCAGAAATGGCGTAATGCCGATGCCGCCTGCCACCCAGATTTGCTGGGGTTTATCGCTCTCGAAGCGGAAACATCCGTAAGGACCTTCGATCATCGCGTGATCTCCCGCCTTCAGCGTCGCGGGCAGCCGTGAGGTATGGTCGCCAAGATTCTTCACATGAAAGCGCAGCAGCCCATCGTTTTTCCAGGCCGAGGAAATCGTGAACGGGTGCGCCTCCTTGCCGTTGCCATCGTAGAAGCTCACGAACGCGAACTGTCCCGCGTCATGCCCTTCCCAACGATCACGGGGCAACCGTACACACATCTCCAGCACCCCGTCACCGGCGTAGTGCTCCAGCCTCTCCACCACGCCGAGCGCCCGACGCTGATGACCGATCCGGCGCGTGAGGCTCAACACTGCGCCCACCGTGCCGCCCACCATCAGCAACAGGGAAACCCAGGCTATCGGGGAGAGGGACGTCCAGTGAGAAAACTTGATGAGATAGACCGAATGGAATACCAGCACCAGATAGGCAGCGGCAATGATGCGGTGCGTCTTGAAGAAATAACGGTACGGAAACCATTTGATGAGCGCCAGCAGAATCAGCACTGCCGCAACGTAAAACGTCCACTCGCCCAGAAACTCCGCCGTCTTGCGCATTCCCCGGACATGTATTTCCAGATTTTCCAGAAATGTTCTCTGTATCGTCTCATCGATCGCCGGGCGCGGGCCGCGTTGCGGGCGTACCAGCCATCCCCAGCCTACCGCCCATTTCACGCCCGTGGACCACAGCCAGTGCACCACGGCCACCACCAGCGCGGTGACGCCCAGCCACTTGTGCAGGCGATAGCTCTTGTCCAGCCCACCGAGCCAGGGTTCCAGCCTCACCGGGCGAATCGCCAGTATCATCGCCACGCTCATCGCTCCCATTGCGATGAAACCCGTGTAGTCGACCATGATGGCGCGCAGTTGGAAAAAGTTGTAACTCTGTGTCCAGGGCTGTTCGGCGAACAACCACAACACCGTCAACACGGCGAACAACGTGACGCAAATACATTTGATCCGTTTCATTGTGAGACTCCTTGTCAGATAGTGTGGTCACGGCATTCTGGACAGGGAAACCTGAACCCTGCCTGAATCCGAAATTCATCTTCCGTTCAGTTTCTTTCCGCTAGATTTCTGCTATTCCCTGATACAGGCTTATGTGATGATGAAACTGATTTCCCGATGCCTTTGCGCCGTCTGCTCCCTGATGCTTGCCCTGCCGGTGTCGGCGGAAAGCGAGCATGATCGGGTGCGTGAAGCAGTCCGGACGGGCGAGATTATGCCGCTGGAACAGGTTTTGCAGCAGGTGGAGAAAAACTATTCCGGCAAGGTTCTGAAAGTGAGACTGGATCAGCAGGGCCAGCGATGGATTTATAAGATCAAGTTCCTGCGGGACAATGGCACGTTGTCAAAACTGAGCTTCGATGCGCGGGACGGCACGCTGCTGGAAGGCAGGCAGCATCGTGGCCGCCATGGTCGACGGTGGGGTCGTCATGGTTTTGGAGACCAGGAAAACCGGGAGAATGACTGATGCGGTTGCTTCTGGTGGAAGATGAGCGAGTGCTGCGACAGCAACTTGCGCTGGGCCTGAAACGCGCCGGTTACGCCGTAGACGAGGCGGATAACGGACAGGACGCACTGTTTTTCGGCGATACCGAAAATTACGACTCGGTCATCCTGGACCTGGGGCTGCCCGGCATGGACGGCCTCACCGTCCTGAAACGCTGGCG
>JAITWP010000258.1 GCA_031285365.1 Azoarcus sp. | reverse complement strand
ACCAGGCGCGAAATCTTCCCCAATTCGTTGATTGCCGCGCAATTTGGATTCAAAGCCGAGGAAATGTGGAAGAGCGAAGAGGGTGATGCGATTCGGAGAAGCGTCACGGTGAGTTTTTGAGCGGCGCTGAGGGAACGTGGACTTTTTTACCGCCCAACATCAAGCTCAACAGAAAAGCCGCTGGCTGGTGTTCTGGTTCATCCTGGCAGTAATGAGCATCATCGTCCTGATTTATCTGGCCGTGACGTTGTTGATAGGTCATCGGGACATAGTGATGTTGTCGAGCTACCAGGAATCATCCACGAGCGTTCTTTCACTCTGGAATGGTGAACGGTTCTTCTGGATTTTCCTGCTCGTAGGCGGCGGCGTTGCGGTTGCTTCGCTGCACAGGATATGGCAGATCTCTCGCCATGGCGGCGCGCTGGTCGCAACGCAACTGGGGGGACGGATGATTGGGCGGGAGACGCACGACCCGGCGGAAAAACGTCTGCTCAATGTAGCCGACGAAATGGCTATTGCCGCAGGCATCCCTGCGCCCGTGGTCTTTGTGCTCGACGAAGAATCCGGCCTGAACGCCTTTGCTGCCGGACTTTCCACACAGGATTGCGTCATCGGCGTCACTCGCGGCCTTTTGGAAACCATGAACCGTGATGAACTGCAAGGAGTCATCGGCCACGAAATCAGCCATATCGTCAATGGCGACAGCCGCCTCAACCTCAGACTGATCGGCGTTCTGTTCGGCATCTACGCCATTACCATCGTTGGACGCGGCCTTACGCGCGCACGAGGCAGAAACGCCGGACCCGTAGTTCTGTTCGGTCTCTTGTTGTGTGCCATCGGTGGCATTGGCCTTTTATGCGGACGCATCATTCAGGCTGCGGTTTCCCGTGAACGCGAATACCTGGCCGATGCTTCTGCCGTGCAATTCACTCGCCACCCGGACGGACTTGCCGCTGCGCTTGGAAAACTGCGAACCTCCGGCTCCGGGATCCAGCACCCGGAAGCGACCGCCGCCAGTCATCTCTTCTTTGGTTCCATCGGTTCGTCTTCCTGGACTTCCCTGTTCGCTACCCATCCGCCACTGGCCGATCGCATCGCCCGCCTCAGCGGCAAGCGTCATTTCCAACCCATGGATGCTGTCATGGTTGGAGATAACCGCTCCCCGATTTCGGCGGCAAATCCGCAGGCGATGATGCCCATTGCTTCTCTCGGCAATGGTGCTCCGGCCGTCGGTGTGCCGGAAGAAATTTCCTCTGCGAGCATCGTCCAGGCGCAAAGCCTGCTTGCCAACCTGCCCGAAACCCTGCGGCAGCAGGCGCAGTGCGTTACAGGCGCAACCGGCATCGTTGGCGGGCTATTTCTTTCCAACCAACCCGATATCCGGCTTCAGCAGGAAAAACAGCTTTCTTCCGCCGTCCTGCCGACTGCACGAGAACTCCATCAATGGCTCTCCTCGCAACCGGAGCAGGGCGCGCGTTACCGTCTCGTCTGGCTGGATCTCGTCCTGCCCGTTTTGCGCGAAGAGTCGGAAACCAAACGACAGCAATTACTTGTTCTGGCGGCAGCCCTGATTCGTACCGATGGACGTGTGAGACCCAGTGAGTTTGCCCTCTACAGCCTTCTGCGCGAAACCTTGCTGCCGCTTTCGGCACGCCCCGTCGAACGCGGTGAATTGCGCCTGAAACAACTGGACCAGGACATCGCCAACGTGCTGGCGCTCATCGCCCATGCCGGACATGAGGATATGGAGGTTACCGAAGCAGCCTATCAAGCCGCGATGGCCTGTTCTCCCGCCAGCGCATCGCTTCCCTTCCCGGCAAAAACCGAGCTTTCCCTCGCCACAATTTCCCAGGCGCTTGCGCATCTTGCGCTCACCGCGCCGCCTTACCGGAAAAGGCTCCTGCATGCCTGCGCAGTTGCCGTCCGCCATGATGGCAAAATCACTTCAGTAGAAAACGAACTGCTCCGCGCCTTCGCGCAAAGCCTTGATTGTCCTGCGCCGCTGACGGAAAAGTAACGTGGCAAGCTGTCTCCCGCCTGAGTCGTATCGGGGGAAAAACACCACGCTTTTTATTGCCCTGGATTCATGAACTGTTCAACCCAATATCGCTTTCAGCATGGAGTCCTTGCCAGTACGGGTTACGTCGAGTAAAGCAATAAACTGCTGTTTGTCGAACTCGAAATCATCAGCTTCTTCCGGTATGGAAGGTTTCTCGCGCTCGAACGGATTGGGTACGTCACTGGCCAGGAGAGCAGTTCGTACGATGCTGCGCAGGGTTTGGGGCGGCCAGTCATCGTCGCAGAAAGTCTCGTTGTCGAGCGCGTCGACAATGTCGTCGGGCAACTCGAAGGCTTCGAGCACTGAACGGGAAATCGGCGTTTTCCACACGGTCATGAATTCAGTAAAGCGGTCGATGTTGCTTTCCAGGGCAGGATAACTGGCAGCCCGCGCCAGCAGGAAGAATTGCCCTATATCGACCATCATGCCGGCAAGCATGGCCGTAT
>JAITWP010000221.1 GCA_031285365.1 Azoarcus sp. | reverse complement strand
CATCGCGAAGCGCTCTCACCGCCGCCCGGCGTAACTCTCCAAGACTGTGCTGTACGGACACCCACAACGCCAGGTCGAGATCACCGCATTCATGCCAGACCTCGACCCCCTCGCGGCGGAATTCCCGAAATTGCGGGACCGCCTTCCAGAGCGGTCGTGCCACAGAGCCGATGACGGCAACTGCCTGCACCTCGGCAAAATCCGCCCACGCAGTCACGACAATGTCGGCCGCCAGACGGAACTGGCGCTGGCGTTCCTCAAGCGTCCTGTTCTGCTCTTCAATTAACGCGCGCCGCATGGCCTCATCCTTCAAGTTGCACGAATCGGTGGTGTCAGCGGCAGTCATCTTCATCGAAGCGGCACTCTTGAAGAATTCTAATTTCTCGCATATCTGCATGTCGGAAACGTCGTATGTTGGCTAGTGGCATGACAAACCTGACCGATCAAATTCTCGCCCGGATTCCGGAAGGTGAAACCATTGATCGAGCGGAGCTCGAAATCAACGCCAACTACGATTCGATCGGGCGCGCCCTGCAGCAACTGGTGGAAGATCGCAAACTCGTGCGTGTCGGGCGCGGCCGCTACCGGAGGGCCGGAAACCGCAAGGTTGAGTCCGCCGCAACGATTGCCGACCTGGTCGCCCGCAGGATTGACCGATCGAAGCGCAACGTATTCCTGCGCGGTGATTTCGCGAAGCTCGGCAGCTATGACGCAGTCGGGCGTGCCCTGCGCCAGATGACCAATCGCGGCCGCCTGGTGCAGATCGGCTATGGTCTTTATGCCAAAGCCGAACAGTCTCCATTTACGGGCAGGCCTGCGCCACTTGTCGGCATCAAGCGGCTCGCTACTGAGGCACTGGACCGGCTTGGCAAATCCGTCACCACGTCGGAGTTCGAGTCGGCGTATAACAGCGGCCGTTCGACGCAGGTTCCGACTGGCCGGACGGTAGCGGTCAAGGATCGGGTTCGTCGCCGTATCGGCTATGATGGTAATTATGTCGTTCTCGAGCGCGCCTGATCCCGAAACGCTCGGCCGCGTTGCGGGCGCCCTGGCGGTCGACGAAGCCTTTGTTGAAAAGGACTGGTTCGTTGTCCAGGCGATCAAGGTTCTGACGGGTCTCGGCACCGAGGATATCACTCCGGTGTTCTCGGGCGGAACCTCGCTACTGAAAGGCCATCAACTCATAAAACGGTTCTCCGAGGACGCAGATTTCAAGCTGGCTCTGTCGGAAGCGTTTCTCGTCAAGTCACAGGGCCAGCGCAGATCCGCCCTCAGCGCTTTCAAGAAGAAGGTCGCGGCAGCGTGGGAAGAGGTCGGTTTCCGCAACCTCCAGATCGAAGCCGGTGTCGGTAACGCCTTCATCAGAATTGAAATGGACTATCCCACAGTCCTCGACGGCCACGCCTCGCTTCGGCCACACATTCTCGCGGAGCTGTCGGCGAGGCCACCCGGCCTCGTACCGCACGACTGTCCGGTAGGATCGTTCGTTGCGCAATTCCGTGGCGATCCGCCTGAAGTTTCCTCGATCCCTTGCGTCGATCCGGTGGAGACCGCCGCCGACAAGCTGAGTGCACTCACCTGGCGCATCCTAAGTCGTGAACGGGGCGGGGCAAAGGATGACCCGACCATCATTCGTCATGTGCATGACCTTGCCGCGCTGGAGCCGGTTATCAAGACAGATGATCGGTTCGGGGAACTGCTGGCTGAAACCTTGATTGCCGATGGCTATCGAGGTGGCAGCGCGATAGCCGCCATAACGCCAAAAGACCGTCTTGCCCGAATGTGCACCGTGCTCGAGGGAGATGCCCTCTATGCTGACGAGTATCGCCGCTTCGTTGAAGCGATGGCTTTCGCTGGCACCGCTGAAATTCCCTCATTTGAAGACGCGATACGTAGTCTCCATCGCCTGTCCGCGCTATTGGCCGACCGACACTAATTTACCGCCTGAGTTACCCGAGCTTGCGCCATTCGGTCGACCGGACCTGGGCCAAGATACCCGGCTACCGCCCTCCCCATTGGCTCGGTTGTGACCGACGAGCAGAGAGGCTAGGCTCCATGCAATCCTGAAGCAACAAAGGGGACCGCCACAATGATCGATATCGACCTCACCGATCCCGATATGGTCATCCTGAGCCCCAACGGAGCGCTCAGCGAGAGCGATTTCGATATGGTGGCGAAAGCTATCGACACGCGCATCAACGAAACCGACAGAGTGCCCAACCTCGTGGTCCGTCTCGACAGGCTGCCCCATTGGGACAGCCTCGGTGCGCTAACGCGCCATTTCAACTTCGTGCGCATGCACCAGCAGATCGTCGCCAAGATCGCCGTCGTTGGGGATTCGCCGCTGCTCTCTGTCGTGCCCGAAATCGCCGATCATTTCGTCAAGGCGAAGATTCGTCGCTTTCCCGCCACCAAGCTCGCGGACGCCAAGGCATGGGCGCGCGCGGCAGAGGACGATCCCGGTTACTTCGAGGAAATTGAAGGCTTGCCCAGCGACGTCGTCGCGCTGCGAGCGGTCGGCATCATCACAGCGCAGGACTATCACGACATGCTGCTCCCGCTGGTCGAGGAGAAGCTGAAGGGGCACGACAAGATCAAGTGCCTGATCGTGCTCGACGAGGAATATACAACCTATTCGGCCGACGCCGCCTGGTCGGACATGAAGTTCGGTGTCGGCCACATCAGAAACTTCAGCCGCGCCGCACTGGTGACCGATATCGGCTGGATCACGAAAGCGGCCAAGCTGTTCATGCCGCTCATACCTTTCGCCTTCGAAACCTTCCCCCTGGCCGAGTTGGAAAACGCCAAGAAATGGATCAAGCGCTGAACCGGCTCAACGGTTCGCTACTGCGCTTTTTTTGCGATGGTCTCAAAGCCGGAAGGTGGACCGGCAGCTTACGCCGACATGTCAGTCGCTTAGAGCCTAATTCAGAAGTTTTTCAAGCTAAGCAATACCTTGTAGTTCGTCGGGTGAGCATCCGGATGGAAGCGATATGAGCCCAAGCTGTAGAAGAGGCGATGGTTGTTTCCCAGTCCTTGGCGAGGCGCCGGCATCGGCCGAGCCATGCGAAGGTGCGTTCGACGACCCATCGGCGCGGGAGAAGCTGGAAGCCCTTGGCCTTGTCGGATCGTTTGATGATTTCGATGGTCCAGTTTCCGAATTGGACGAGGGCATCCCGCAATTTGTCGCCTGCATAGCCACCATCGGCGAAGACATGGCGCAGCCATGGGAAGCGGTGGC
>JAITWP010000052.1 GCA_031285365.1 Azoarcus sp. | reverse complement strand
GGAGAACCAGGTGTCGACGTTGCCGTCATCATCGAGCGGAATGCGCAACCAGGAAAAGCTTTCCGACGGGCTCGAGCGTACGCCGCTGAGGAGATACCAGTGGCCTCCTATCGAGACGGGCCGCATGTAATTGTGGAATTCGCGCGCCTGTCCGGTGGGGTCACGCAGTTTGAAGTTGTAGAGTGGCCCAAGATCGCGTCGATTGGCGTCGGATGCCGAACCTGTGCCGCTGCCAAAAAAAGATGAGCCGGGGCGAGCAGGTTCCTTGTCGGGCCCGGAAAGATTTTCGACGTTGACGGGACGAAAACCGGTAATTTCAAAAGTGTAGCCTTCAAGCGAGGGGAGCTTGATGAGCGAGGTGAGCGGGATGCGGGCGCCAACTTCAGTGACGAGCGGAAAAGAGGGATGTGCGCTGGAAGTCATGCCGTGGACGGTGATGTTCAGCCGTGAGCCGCCATCGTCAAAACCGGCCTGATAGAGCGTGACGCCACGGTGCTCAAATGGTTTGTTGACTTCGAGCGTGCGCTCGAAAACCTCTCCGCTCTCGTTGTCGGTAATCACGACATCGCTGGCGTAGCGTTTTGGCATGCCGGTTTTTTCGTAATGATCGATGTGAAAGCGTTTGAGTTCCACGGTGAACGGCAGCAACTGGAGCATGACGCCATCGTCGACGTTGAGAACGGCGTGAACGGAGGTAGCGCCTTCCGGGATGTAGACGTTGCCGCGAAAGCTCCAGTTGCCTAATCCGAGCCGGGCCGAAACCGGAACTTCGCCAATGGTCTGGTTGCCGGACGTGGGGGTTTTGTCTTGAAGGCGTATCTGCAAGGAGAGCGGTACATTGCTGTCGAGCAGGCCACCAAGGCAGATCAGGACGATGGCTCCGTGGGCAAGGAAATAGCCGATGCGTCCGAGGTTGCCCCGTTTGGCGGCGATGAGCGTGCTGTCCTCGCGCACGTCGACGCGGAAACGGAAACCCGCGTTGGCGAGATACGAAGTGACTGCGTCGCGCCATGTCTCCGGCGGCAGGGTGGGTTCAAGGCTTTCGCGACAGGCAAAATTCCGGATGGAGACTTCGCGCGCGTGTTCTCGAAAACTGCGAATCTCGCGCAGCATCGGCGTGAACTGGCGAATGATGCAAAGCGCCGTCGATAGAACCAGAAAAGCGAGAATGGCGACGAACCAACCGCTGTTATAGACCGCATACAATTCGAGCCAGGAAAAAACAGGATCCCAGAATTGGCCGAACTGGTTGAGATAGGCATTTGCCGGTTGATTTTGTTCTATCACCGTGCCCGTGATGGCGGCAATTGCCAGCACGGTAAGCAGGCTGATGGCAAAGCGCATCGAACTCAGCAATTCGATTAAAGAATCCAGGAAGGACGCTCGTGTGGCCGGATGCTGCATCGTGGTTCTGCCGGGAAAGTGATGGGGTGTCGCACAAATGGAAGGCGGCGGAAACCCGCCGCCTGAATGCGGGGCGTTACGCGGTTCAGCGCAGGCCAGCCGCGAAATCCGATACGGCCTTGATCTCGGGATCGGTCATCTTGAGCGCGATGTCGCGCATCATCTTCGACGGATCGTTGGCGCGTACGCCATCGCGGAAAGCCTTGAGCTGGGCTTGGAGATAGTCGGGGAACTGTCCCGCCAGCGACGGATATTGGGCCGATATGCCTTTTCCTGTTGGGCCGTGGCAACCGGCACAGGCAGGCAAACCCTTGGAGGCGAGACCCGCGCGCCAGATTTTCTGGCCGAGCAGATAGGCTTCGGAATCTTTGGCGGCGGTTGAATCCGCTGGCAGGAATTTCTGCTTCGAGTAAAAATCGGCGGCCGCTTTCATGTCGCCGTCGGGAAGCATGGTAATCATGCCGTTCATGATGGGATTCGAGCGGGCGCCGCTTTTGTAGTCGCTGAACTGTTTGAACAGGTATTCGCTGAGCTGTCCTGTCAGTTTGGGCGAGTCGGCTCCCCCGTCTGTTTTGCCGAAAGCGCCGTCATCCTTCACGACCCAGTTGTTGCCATCGACTCCGTGGCAGGTCGCGCAAATTGCCAGTGACGCCAATTGCGGTACGACAGCCTGTTCTTGAACCTGAACGCTGCCGGCGTCTGACGCAGCGGGAGGGGCCTGTTCCTGGGCCTGTGTGGTGCTGACAGTCAGCAGCAACGACAGCAACAAAGTGCGCTTGATCATGATGTCCTCAGAAAGCCATGGAAGATGTCACTAACCGCGCTATTCTATAACACTACGAAACCCTTTGTACGACTTCACGCGGTGCGTTGCCGTCGTGTCACTCTTTATTTATGCCGATCTTTCGCCACGCCCATTTCGAAACATCCATTGCCAAGCCTTCCGCATTGCCGCCCGAAGACGGCCCGGAAATCGCCTTTGCCGGGCGATCAAACGCTGGAAAATCCAGTGCAATCAATACATTGGCCGATCACACACGGTTGGCCTACGTCTCCAAAACACCGGGCCGCACCCAGTTGCTCAATTTTTTCCGTCTCCAGTGCGGCGCACGGCTCGTCGATTTACCCGGCTACGGCTACGCTGCCGTGCCGGAAAGAATTCGCCGCCAGTGGCAAGGGTTGATCGAGGACTACCTCAAGATGCGGGCCAATCTGGTGGGGCTTGTGCTGATGATGGACACACGCCACCCAATGACTCCGCTCGACCGGCAGCTGATCGACTGGTTCGAGCCTTCCGGGCGGCCCATTCACGTATTGCTCACCAAGAGCGACAAGCTCTCACGCGGCGCGGCGGCGGCGGCCTTGAATCAGGTGCGCGCGGCGCTGGAAAAGTACAACGACAACGGCGAGCGTTTTACCGCGCAGTTGTTCTCCAGCCTCAACAAGATCGGTATCGAGGAATGCGAACGGGTCGTGGGGGTGTGGTTGGGAGTGGAGACGTAAGGAAAGTTCCGCTCGAAACCTTTCGGGAGGTCAAAGTGGTTTGCCATGACAGGAACTCTATTTAAAAACCGAAAAGTAAGGATTGAACGGCTTCTCCCTTTTGGGTTTTCCGAGAGCGAGGGTGCTTATGTTTATTCCAAAAGCATTGTTGATGGCCAGTTTGAAGTGATAGTCACCATCACGAAAGAAGGAGAAGTATCAGCGGGAGTGATCGACAGTCTTTCAAGAGAACCCTATGTGCTTCACCGTGTTCCCGATGCGACGGGTTCGTTTGTGGGAAGGGTTCGAGAGGAATACGGGAGTGTGCTTTCAACGATTGACGATGCCTGCTTCGAGTTCGATGTGTTCAAAAGCGAAAACGCGAAGGAAGTCATTCGGTATGTCAGGGAAAAGTATCAAGACGAACTTCAGTTTCTGTGGAAACGTTTTCCAGATAACGCGATTCTCCGGCGTCAGGACAACGCCAAGTGGTATGCTGCATTATTGATTTTGCATAAGAAAAAATTGGGGTTAAACGCGGAAGGAATGGTTGACATCATCAATTTACGAGTAAAGCCGGAATCCTTGGACTCTTTGGTGGATGGAAAGAGATATTTTCCGGGGTTTCATATGAACAAAAAGCATTGGATTACGATTTGTCTTGACGGATCTGTTTCCATAGAAGAAATTTTCAGCCGGATTGATGACAGCTTTGCGCTTGCGATGAGGTAGGTGTTCCCCTCTCCCGGCAGGTGTGCTCAATAGCGGCGCTGAGATTGGGGTGGATGTTTTCTGCTCCGACCAATTCAAGAAATCCCGAACGACGGATGATGGATTCCGGTTGTTTGTTGAGGCCGCACAGGAGGAGCCTGGCCCCCTGTTTTTGCAGATTGCGGTGCAGGGTTTGCAGAATTTCGAGACCGGTGGTGTCGACGTTGATGACTCTATCGAAGTCGAGAATCATCACTTCGGGAGGGGGATTTTGCGCGTGCAGCAGATTTTCCATCTTGTTGGCGACCCCAAAGAAGAGGCTGCCGAAAATCCGGTAAGCCTGCACGCGCGGGCTGGAATTTTCGTTTTCCAATGCGACGGGTTCGATTCGCGTGAGATCGGCCATCCGGTAGATGAAGAAAACACACGCCAGACCCACGCCGATTTCGACGGCGAGGGTGATGTCGAAAATGATGGTGATGAAAAAAGTGCCCAACAGGATGGCGCGGTAATTTTTTGAATAACGCGCCAGTTCGCGCGGCGCAAGCGCCCGCCAGTCTCCCATATTGACCGCAACCACCACGACGATGGCTGAGAGCGTTGCCAGCGGGATGTGGTTCGCCAGCGGTGCAAGGATGAGCACGACGACAAGCAGCACCAGGGAGTGGACGATACCGGCCACGGGAGTGCGCCCGCCGCTGCGGACGTTGGTGGCTGTGCGGGCAATGGCTCCGGTGGCAGCAAATCCACCGAAGAGCGGCGCGGCAAAGTTGGCGATGCCTTGCGCCATCAACTCCTGGTTGGGGTTGTGGCGATCGTCGATCATGTTGTCGGCGATACGGGCCGAGAGCAGTGATTCGATTGCGCCCAGCATTGCGATGGTGAATGCGGGAACGAAGAGTTTGCCCAGGTTTTCGAGGGTGAGACCGGGCAGGCCGAAATTGGGCATTTCCTGCGGAATGCCACCGAAGCGCGAACCGATGGTGGCAATCCACTGTCCGGCTTCGAGGTGTATCCCGACGAGGCCAAGCAGGGTCACGAACAAGGCATTGAGTGCGGTAAAGATGATGAGTACCGCGAGAGGCCCCGGCAACCGTCGCATCCAGTGCACTTTGAGGGATGTGCGATTCCATGCCAGCAAAACGGCAAGCGAGGCGATGGAGACTGCCACGGTAGGCCAGTGCAGATCGGGCAGGGCGGCGTAGAGCGTTTTGATTTTGGCGAAAAATTCACCGGGCATGTCGTCGACGGGCAGGCCGAGGAAATCCTTGATCTGCGAAATGATGATGACAACGGCAATGCCGCTGGTGAAGCCGATAACCACGGCTCGCGGGATGAAACGGATGATGCCGCCGAGGCGAAAGGCCCCGAGCATGAAGAGCATGATGCCCGACATCATTGTGGCGATGAGCAGATCCTGGACGCCCAGCGTGGCAACGATGCCGTAGACGATGGGAATGAATGCGCCGGTTGGCCCCCCGATCTGCACCCTCGATCCGCCCAGCAACGAGATCAGGAAACCCGCGACGATTGCCGTCCAGATGCCTGCGGCGGGCGACATGCCGGAGGCAA
Organism: Azoarcus sp.; assembly: GCA_031285365.1. Lineage (GTDB taxonomy): Bacteria > Pseudomonadota > Gammaproteobacteria > Burkholderiales > Rhodocyclaceae > WRNU01. Next base: position 1,343 of record JAITWP010000052.1, on the reverse strand, counting down.
TGGCAAAGGCCATTGCCAGGGGCAGGGCAAGCACGCCGACAGTGATGCCCGCCGAGACATCCTGCATGAACGTGGCCCGGTTGTAGCCACGCAGGGTGTCGAGGATTTTGGGACGAAAGGCGAGAAAGGCGGGTTTCATGCTTCGATGCCGCTCGGTTGTCGGCGGGAGTCGGTCAGAGGGGGCGTGACCCTCCAAATGATAGTGACAGATACGACCTACACAATGCCAGGAAAGTTGCGTCTGCTGTACACGAAACGCCGAACTTCCATCACATCCTCGATGACCACATAGAACACGACGAAATTTCTGATGTTGATACGGTAATACGGTTGTTTGCGATCCCGAATCGAACGGTACGGTACAAATCCGAGCGGGTTTTCGAGTCGCTTCAAAATAACCCGTTCCGTATCCTCAACGAGACGTAGAGCCGCCGTGGGGTTTCTGAGGTTCAGCGCGATGTAGTTTCGTGCCGCCGTCAAATCCTGTTCAAACAAGGGGAGATAGCGAAGTGTGAATCGCTTACTCATTCAGCCCCTCTTTGAGCCGGGAAAAGACTTCCTCATGTGTGTGGCGTTCGTCGGAAACGCTGGCTGCGCGGTCGGCCTCATCCAGTTTGAGTTCCAGACTATCCGTAAGCTCCGCGTATTTTTCAAGGCTCATGACAACCATCGCGCCATAGCCGTTTTTTGTCAGATAAACAGGATCCCCGTCTTTGACCACCCTTTCAATTTCGGGGAATTTATTCCGAAGGTCGGACACCGGTCTGATTTGCATCATCTGACTCACCTCTTGCGCTTAACTCTATCTTGATTTTATCAAAATATTATCACTGAGTCAGCGAAACCTTCCCAATCCTCGCCTGCCATTCCTTCGGCCCGGTCTGGTGCACGCTGATGCCGGTGGAGTCGACCGCTACGGTCACGGGCATGTCTTCGACGGTGAATTCGTAGATGGCTTCCATGCCGAGGTCGGCAAAGGCGACGACCTTTGCGGCCTTGATGGCCTTGGAGACGAGGTAGGCCGCGCCGCCTACCGCCATGAGGTAGGCGGACTGGTTGTCGCGGATGGCTTCGATGGCGACCGGGCCGCGTTCGGATTTGCCGATCATGGAGATGAGGCCGGTTTTCTCCAGCATCATGCGGGTGAATGTGTCCATTCGCGTGGCGGTGGTCGGACCCGCAGGGCCAACGACTTCGTCGCGCACGGGATCGACCGGGCCGACGTAGTAGATGACGCGGTTGGTGAAGTCGACGGGCAGTTTTTCGCCCTTGTCGAGCATGTCCTGGATGCGCTTGTGCGCGGCATCGCGCCCGGTGAGCATCTTGCCGTTCAGCAGCAGCGA
>JAITWP010000041.1 GCA_031285365.1 Azoarcus sp. | reverse complement strand
CGCGGCTGGTGCGCGGAGAAGAACAAGGTGTTCACGCGCACCGACCCGCTGGCCTTCGCCCGCGACTGGTCGGGCAAACACCGCCGCCGCCTCACGTCTGATCTGGATCAGGCGCTGGTGCTGATCGGCGCGTGCTTCGAGGGCAGCGGCATCAACGCCTCGGACACCTTGAAGAACGACAACTTCAAACCGCACGTCGCGCTGAAACCGCTGCTGGAATGGCTGCACCGCAACGGCGCGGATCAGGCGACCCGCAACGCCGCGTCGCGGGCAATGACGATTTACAACGCTTGGGCAGCAAGCCTTGGGCCGCAGCCCGTGCAGGGAGCGCTGTTCGATGACGATGGGGAGTATGGGCGATGAGCTATTTCAGCGACCAGCAGCTTGAAGCCATGATGGCCGATCTGGAATCGGATCGCATTGAGCGCAAGCAGTCTTTTCAAGGCGATGCGCCGCAAAAAGTGCGTGAGGCGGTTTGTGCCTTTGCCAACGATCTGGCCGGGCATGGCGAGCCCGGCGTGGGGTTGATTGGCGCGCGCGATGATGGAACGCCGATGCCGGGGTTTTCCATCACGGATGAATTGCTACGGCAATTGGCTGACATCAAGACCGACGGCAATGTCGTGCCGCCGCCTTCGCTGCTGGTGGAAAAACGTCTGTTGCAAAACAGTGAGGTGGCTGTGATGACCGTCTGGCCCTGCGATACGCCGCCGGCGCGATTCAAGGGGCGCATTCATGTGCGCTGGGGGCCGCGCCGGGGTTTGGCGACGGCGCAGGACGAGCGCATCCTCAACGAACGCCGCCGTCACCGGGATCGGCCTTTTGATGTGCAGCCACGGTATGAGGCGGGCTTGGATGATCTGGACCGGGTGCGCTTTGAGCACGAATACCTGCCCGCTCTGGTGGCCAAGGACGTGCTGGAAGCCAATGAGCGCAGCTACGAACAAAAGCTCGCAGCGACCAAGATGGTGATGGCCGACAACGAACCGATGCCGACGGTATTGGGTCTGCTGGTGATTGGCAAATCTCCCGTGGACTGGATTCCTGGCGCTTACACCCAGTTTCTGCGTGTGGCCGGAAATGAGTACGGCGATCCCGTCATCGATGAGGCGACGCTTCACGGCACGATACCCCACCAGATTCGGCGCCTGGAGGAAAAACTTTCCTCTCATAACCGGCGAGCCGTCAGATTTGCCGATGTCGCGCTGGAAGAGGTGCGCGAGTCCTACCCGACGGAGCCGTTGCGGCAATTGGTTCGCAATGCCTATATGCATCGCAGCTACGAAGCGACAAATGCGCCTGTCCGTGTCTATTGGTTCGATGACCGGATTGAAATCATCAGTCCCGGCGGCCCCTACGGGGAAGTCACCCAGGAAAATTTCGGAAAACCCGGATTCGCTGACTACCGCAATCCCAATCTGGCCGAAGCGATGCGCGCTCTCGGGTTTGTTCAGCGTTTTGGTTTTGGCATCAACATCGCTCGCAGGGAATTGGGTGAGCGCCTGAGTTTTTCGGTACAGCCGACAGTAGTCATTGCCACCATCCGGGGAGAAAGCTGATGCGCCAAACGCTCGATACCGTGTGGCAGCGTCGCGGCACCAGTTGGGTGTGGGACGAGGAAGCGCGCAACCAGATTTGCGCGGCCAGTGAGGTATGGAGCCTGCGCCAGTTTCTGCGTGCGGCGGGCAAGTCAGGCACATGGCCGGAAGATTTGCCGAGCAACGACGATCAGACGCTGGTGGTGGCCGGGTTGGACGGCAGCCTCGATCTGCTGACGCCAGAGGATGCCGAAGGCTGGCTGGGCGATGCGATCAAACCGGCGATTCTGTCGTTTCAGGATTTCTATCAAGGCGACGCGGCGCTGGTGTTCTGGCTGCCCGGCGGCGGCAACCGCATCAAGGTGCAGGCGGCGACCGACGAAGTGGGCTGGATTTGTCACGCGCCCCACGGCCATCAGATCGACTTCGGTCGTATTCTGTGGGGACAGGCCAATGAATATCCGCAGGAGATTCTGCTGCGCGAGGGCGGCAAGTCCGCCGGTCTTTTTCATTTGAGAATTACTTGAGGAGGCGGAATGCTGAAAAAAATTTCCGTACAAGGGTTTAAGTCCATTGAAAAGCAAACCATCGAATTGGGGGCGCTCAATGTCTTGGTGGGAGCCAACGGCTCGGGAAAATCAAATCTGCTGAGTGCGCTGTCATTTTTCCGTACATCTACGTTGGGCGGTCTGGACGATCTGGTTAAGCGGCAAGGCGGGGCGAATCGCATTCTTCATCATGGGAAAAAAACCACAAAAGCATGTTTTTTCTCTTGCGAGGAAGATCGGTTTTCTTATGAACAAACCTTGATTCCTGTGGCTGGCGACAGTTTGGCTGTAGCCAAGGAAAAACTGACCATACTGAACTCTGAAACGGAATCTTCAGAAGGCGGGGCTGATATTGACTCCCTTGAAGATATGTTGCGTGATGAAGAACGACAATATCTGAAAGAGCGTGTTGTTCAGGGGGGTATGACACAAGAAGATGCCGACGAAGAGCTTGCAAGCTATCCGTCTGCCAAACGCCATATCGAAAACTGGCGCAGGTATCACCTGCACGATACCTCTGACACATCGGCCATCAAATCCCTCTGCAATGTTGATGACAACCGGGCTTTGCGAGAGGATGCCTCAAACCTTGCCGCCTATTTGTTTTGGCTGAAAAATAAAGAATCTCACGCATACCAACGCATCGTTTCCATTGTCAACCTGGTCATTCCTTATTTTGAAGATTTCGCTCTGGCCCCTTTGCGTCAAAACGAGCGGACGATTCAGTTGGAGTGGAAGCAAAAAAATTCTGACGCATATTTTGATGCCTACAGCTTGTCGGATGGCAGTTTGCGGTTTATCGCATTAACGACCTTGCTGAACCAGCCGGATTGGGCGATGCCGAGTCTGATCGTGATAGACGAGCCTGAACTTGGGTTGCACCCCTTGGCTCTGCGTTTGTTGGTGGAAATGCTGGAGGCAGCATCCCAAAAGACGCAAATCATTATTGCGACACAATCCGCAACCCTGCTGGATGACTGCCCGATTGATGTGGTGATCGTTGTCGATCATGATGGCCGCGGAAGCCAATTTCGCAGGCTGTCTGCGGAAGACTACGCGGCATGGTTGGAAAACTTCAGTGTTGGCGAACTATGGCTGAAGAATGTGTTCGGAGGCCGTCCATGACGCGGCTTTTGATACTTGCAGAGGGCCAAAGCGAGGAACTTTTTATCAGAAGTACGCTGGCCCCCCATTTGGCCCGATACGGCGTGTATGTGCAGCCTATTGTGCTCTGGACTAAACGCTTGTCTGGCGGCAGTGGTTTTCGGGGTGGTGTATCGAATTGGGGGCAGATTCGTGAGAGCTTGTATCCCTTGACGCGCGATAGCAATGCCTGGGTCAGCACATTGTTT
>JAITWP010000291.1 GCA_031285365.1 Azoarcus sp. | reverse complement strand
CGATTTCTTCCAGGTCGGCCTTGATCCGTTCAAGCTGCCTCAGATCAAACTGCGTAACCTGCGTCGTTTCCTGGAAGAAGGAGACAAGTGCAAGGTGACGTTGCGTTTCCGGGGGCGCGAGATGGCGCACCAGGAGTTTGGTCTGAGACAGCTTGAACGGATCAAGGCCGATCTGGAAGAAATTGCCCAGGTCGAGCAGATGCCCAAGATGGAAGGGCGTCTGATGGTGATGGTCGTCGCTCCGGCTCGCAAGAGTCGCTAAAGCGGCGACAGAAGTCGGCTCTTTAATGAGCCATACAAGTGACGCAGGGTACGAAAACGCCCCAAGGGGCTACCCGGCGACATGTCATAAACAAGGAGTAGTTGTAATGCCCAAGATGAAAACCAAGAGCGGCGCCAAAAAGCGCTTCAGGGTGCGCGCCGGTGGGAGCATCAAGCGTTCCCACGCGTATAAGCGCCACATCCTTACCAAGAAAACCACCAAGAACAAGCGCCATCTGCGCGGCACGGTCACTGTCAACGACAGCGACGCGAAGCTGATTCGCGCCATGCTGCCCTTTGCCGGATAAGAGGAGACCGATATGCCAAGAGTCAAACGTGGTGTAACCGCGCGCGCGCGTCACAAGAAGGTTCTCGATCAGGCCAAGGGGTTCCGTGGCCGCCGCAAGAATGTCTACCGCGTCGCCAAAGAAGCGGTAATGAAGGCGGGCCAGTATGCTTACCGGGATCGTCGTCAACGCAAACGCCAGTTCCGCGCCCTGTGGATCGTCCGGATCAATGCCGCTGCGCGCGAATTGGGTATGACCTACAGCACCTTCATGAACGGCCTCAAGAAAGCCGCCATCGAAGTGGATCGCAAGGTTCTGGCCGATCTGGCCGTATTCGACAAGCCTGCGTTTGCCGCGCTTGCCGAACAGGCCAAAGCCCGGATCGCTGCTGCGTGACACGATGGTGCAATTTGCGTAAAATCCTGCGGTTTCCGTAGGTTACGAGCAGCGTAAAAAGGAGGCTATGCCTCCTTTTTTACTGGAACTGGATACCCCGTAAAAGCAGAACATGAACAATCTCGATCAACTGATCATCGACGCGCGAGCGGCCTTTGCCGAAGCCTCGGCTGCTGCGGCGCTGGAGCAGGCGAAGGCGCGTTTTCTCGGCAAGAGCGGCCTCGTCACAGAGCAATTGAAGATGCTCGGCGGACTGGCTCCCGAACAGAAACGCGAACGGGGCGCCGAGGTTAACCGTGCCAAGGCCGCCATCGAAGCGGCGCTTGCCGAGCGGCGCGAAGCCTTGCGTGAGGCAGAACTTGCCGCACAGCTCGAAGGCGAGGCGCTCGATGTGACCCTGCCGGGGCGCGGTGCGACGTCCGGAGGGCTTCACCCGGTCAGCCGCACGCTCGAACGCATCGAGCGGCTGTTTCAGTCCATCGGCTTCGTCGCAGTCGACGGCCCGGAAATCGAGACCGACTGGCACAACTTTACCGCGCTCAACATCCCGGAGAATCATCCGGCGCGCTCGATGCACGATACCTTCTTCCTCGAAGGCCGGGAGGACGTGCTGTTGCGCACCCATACCAGCCCGGTGCAGATCCGCGCCATGCTCGAACACGTCGAGCGAACCCGCGATTGCGACCCGATGCCCGATTTGCGGGTGATTGCGCCGGGGCGGGTATACCGGGTCGATTCCGACGCCACCCATTCACCGATGTTTCATCAGGTCGAAGGCTTGTGGATTGGCGAGCGGGTGAGTTTTGCCGATCTCAAGGGCGTGGTGGCCGATTTTCTGCGCAAGTTCTTCGAGACCGAAGACATGCAGGTTCGTTTTCGTCCGTCCTTTTTCCCGTTCACCGAACCTTCGGCGGAAATCGACGTCGCGTTCATGGGCGGCGAACTCGATGGGCGCTGGCTGGAAGTGGCCGGATGCGGCATGGTGCATCCCAATGTGTTGCGCTACGGCGGAATCGACCCCGAACGCTACACGGGATTCGCGTTCGGCTTCGGTCCGGATCGACTGACCATGCTGCGTTACGGCGTCAATGATCTGCGTCTGTTTTTTGAAGGCGATTTGCGTTTCTTGAGTCAATTCAGGTGAGAAGGTAAGCGAACATGCAATTTTCCGAAAACTGGTTGCGTACCTTCGTCAATCCGGCGCTCGACACCGACGCGCTGGGACATCTGATGACCATGGCGGGGCTGGAGGTCGAAGAGTCACATCCTGTTGCGCCGCCTTTCAGCGGCGTGGTGGTGGCCCGCATCGTCGAGGCCGAAAAACATCCGAATGCCGACAAACTCAGGCTGTGCAAGGTTGATGCTGGCACAGGCGAACTCTTGCAGATCGTGTGCGGCGCGCCCAATGCCGCCGCAGGCATGAAAGTTCCGTGCGCGAAAGTTGGCGCGGTGCTGCCCGGCGAGTTCGTCATCAAGGCCGCCAAACTGCGCGGGGTGGAGTCTTTCGGCATGCTGTGCTCGGGGCGCGAACTGGGGTTATCCGAGGATCAAAGCGGCCTGCTTGCGCTGGGGGAAGATGCCCCGGTCGGCGCGGATATCCGCGAATACCTTGGACTCGACGATACCTGTTTCGTCATCAAGCTCACCCCCAATCGGGCCGACTGCCTGAGTCTGACCGGCGTGGCGCGAGAAGTGGCCGCCCTGACCGGCGCACCGCTCACCCCTGCACCGCTCGCATTGGTTCCCCCGGCAAGCGAAGCCCGGCGCGAAGTCGTGCTCGACGCGCCCGAGAAGTGCCCGCGTTATTGCGGTCGCGTCATCAGCGGAGTAAACGCCAGGGCGCAAACCCCCGCCTGGATGGAAGATCGCCTGAAACGCTCCGGCCTGCGCCCGATACACGCCGTGGTCGACATCACCAACTACGT
>JAITWP010000289.1 GCA_031285365.1 Azoarcus sp. | reverse complement strand
TCTGGCGCGGGGGAAAAAGGCATGATGATGCGCTCGTTGAGCTTTGTGCCGATGTCCGAGCATGATCTCGCCTGGGTCGTGGAGCAGGAAGCCTGCCTGCATCCTTTTCCGTGGAGCCTGGGGAATTTCTCCGATTCATTGGCAGCCGGGCATTCCTGCTGGCTGATGCGTGATGCTGGAGTGCCTGTCGGCTACGCAGTCATGCTTGGTGTGCTCGATGAAGCTCACCTGCTCAATATCAGCGTGGTGCACGCCGCACAGGGGTGTGGCCTGGGTAGCCGCCTGCTTGAGTACCTGCTCTCTGTTGCCCGAAGCAGTGGTGTACGACAGTTTTTTCTCGAAGTGCGTCCTTCCAATCTGTTGGCTCTTGCGCTTTACCGGCGCGCAGGGTTTGTCGAAATTGGGCGGCGCAAAGGCTATTATCCGGCGTCAGAGGGGCGTGAAGACGCCATTGTGATGAGACTTGAACCATGAACCTGCGCCGTTCAGCCATTCTCCGGGAGATGGGACTTACACCGCTGTGGCGTCTGCGAAATTCCGCCGGAACCGTCGATGCTGCCATCGATGTCAATGCTTCATCATCGGAGGAAGCGCCAGAGCCTGATGAAAGCAGCCAATCCGCACATCCGTCCGCGCCTGCGTCCCGCGTCGCTGAAATGGATTGGCAGGAACTCGAAGAGACCATTCACGCCTGCCGCGCCTGCGTGTTGTGCGAGAAGCGCACCCAGGCCGTTCCCGGCGTGGGTGACCGTCAGGCGCGCTGGATGTTTATCGGTGAAGGGCCCGGTGCGGAAGAAGACCGGCGCGGAGAACCTTTCGTCGGGCAGGCCGGGCGGCTGCTCGATCACATGCTGACGGCCCTCGGTCTCAAACGCGGCGAAGATGTCTACATCGCCAATGCCGTCAAATGCCGCCCGCCGCTCAACCGCACGCCCGAGGCGGCGGAAACTGCTGCCTGCGCGCCATTTCTTGATCGACAGATTGCGCTCATCCGTCCCCGGTTATTGATTGCACTTGGCCGTCCGGCGGCGCAGGTGTTGCTCGGGCGCGAAATCAGCATCGGCGCTGCGCGCGGAAAACGCTTTGAGCGTGATGGCATGCCCGTGATCGTCACCTACCATCCGGCTTACCTGTTACGCAACCCGCTGGACAAGGGCAAGGCATGGGAAGACCTCTGCTTCGCGCGGCGGCTCGTGGAGGAGGGGGGATAGAGGCTGGCCTGGATCGTCAGTGGGTCTTGCCGGTTTTGCGGATATTGTGGGCGTGGTCAACATTGTCGAGCAGCGCAATCGAGTTGTAGCGCTTCTGGTTGTAGTTGTGCCAGTACCGGATCAGGTACATCACCACCGCCACGAGAACACCGAAGAAAACGACAATGACATTGATCGACAAGCTTGCGAAAATCAGGAACGCGTAAAAAACGTTCATCACCAGGATCGACAGATTCTCATTGAAATTCTGCACCGCGATTGAATGCCCGGCGCCCATCAGCACATGGCCGCGATGCTGGAGCAGGGCATTCATCGGCACGACAAAGAAGCCGCCGCACGCGCCGACGAGAATCAGCATGGCGATTGCCAGGTAAATATCGGTGATGAACGGCATGCAGACGAAAGAGACTCCCATGACGATGCCGACCGGAAGAACGGTTGGCGCATTGCGTAAATTGATGCGTGATGCCAGGACTGCGCCGATGGCCATCCCGAGAGCTACCACGCCAACCATGCGGGTCTGCCCCTGAATATCTTCCAGGCCGAGGTTATGTTTGGCCCATGTGAGAACGAGCACTTGCAGGGTTCCCGCCACGCCCCAGGCCAGAGTCGTGGTCGCGAGTGAAATCTGGCCGAGTTTGTCGCGCCACAGAAGCTTGACGCAATGCCAGAAATCATGCAGCAGATAGAGGGGGTTGTTTCGGAGGGGTTTGTGGTCGACGCCGGTATTGGGAATGAACAGGTTGAAAATGGCGGCAAGCAAATAAAATATGCCGACGATGGCGATGCCCGTGTGAGCGCCGTCGAACAGGAACATGTCGAAACTGTTGAACCAGGCTACGAGATCCTTGTTGGTGAGTTCTCCCCCGAGGACAATCCCCATGATGATCGCCCCAACGGTCAGTCCCTCGATCCAGCCATTGGCCAGCACCAGCTTACGATGAGGCAGGTATTCGGTCAGGATGCCGTACTTGGCCGGAGAATAGGCAGCGGCGCCAAGGCCGATGATGGCGTAGGCAATCAACGGGTGCACGTCGAGGAAGAGCAGCAGGCAGCCCCCGATCTTGATCGTGTTGCTGATCAGCATGACCCGCCACTTCGGCATCGAATCGGCAAACGCGCCTACGAATGCGGCCAGGGCTACGTAGAAGAAGGAGAAGGAAAATTTTAGAAGCGGGTCGAATTCCAGTGGGGCGTTGTTGCTTCGCAGGATCTCAATGGCAAGGATAAAGATCGCGTTATCGGCAAGCGCGGAAAAAAACTGCGCTGCCATGATGATGTAAAAGCCAAGAGGCATGGCATGCAAGCTGAGGGGTTGTTTGAGGATGTCGCCTTATATCATGAAGACCTTCCGTCTCGTGAGAAAACATGCCAAAGCGACGGAAAACAGACATGCTGTGGTCTAATCGCAATCGTTATCCCGATAGGTGATTCTGATCTTAGATGTCGAAAACCAGATCTGCTTACGTCTGCGCCAGTTGCGGCGCGCAACAGCCGCGCTGGCAGGGGCAGTGCCCGCAATGCCGGGAGTGGAACACCCTGATCGAGACCGTCGTCGAGCGTGGTGCGCAATCCCGGCGGTCGGCCGGGGTCGCTGTAAAAATGCAGAGGCTTGCCACGCTCGAAGCGCGTGAGGAACCGCGCATCCCCAGCCGCATCGACGAATTCGACCGTGTGCTGGGCGGCGGGCTGGTGCCTGGCGGCGTGGTGCTGATCGGCGGTGACCCCGGCATCGGCAAGTCCACTTTGCTCCTGCAAGCCCTGAGTGGTTTGGCGGACGACTATCCCGTCGTCTACGTGAGCGGCGAGGAATCCGCCGAACAGGTGGCCCTGCGCGCCCA
>JAITWP010000274.1 GCA_031285365.1 Azoarcus sp. | reverse complement strand
CGATTTGGTGGTCTCTACCGGGCTTGACCCAAAGCATCATTGTGAAAGTATTTGTGACCATCTCCTGAATTGTGGGAGAAAGAACAACATGGCGATTGGTGGCGCCATCGAAATACCCTCCTGCGCAGAGTTTGGATAGCGCTGTAGTTGCACCTTGAAGCGCTGTCCCATGATTTGCATTGATAGAGCTATCTATCACTTCTCCGGTGGCCCCAGTCCACTGGGTCTCATCAAATCGGTATTCTGCCAACACCAACGGCAACGATGACCATACCAAGGTACTGGTCTGTGCTGCCAGCCAACCAGTACGACTCAGTGTCAGAATGGCCATCCCTGCTCCAACAGCCTGAGCCGCAAAGGTAACCATCGACTGCCCTGGAAGAACCATCACATTAGAAGGGACGTCAACTACCAGCGGATCGCTCGAATTTAAATCAAATACCAAACCATCTGCGGGTGCCGTAAATGGCAGTTGAATTGCCACATGTTGACTGCTTCCTTTAAGCATGGAAACTGGATCTGGCACAAATACAGCTTGGGGCTGCTGTACTGTGATCAATAGCGGGGCAGATAATGTATAAAGATATTCATTCAATGGATCTTGTGTGCGCAGACGCAGGGTATGTAATCCCGCCAGCGGTTGATTGGGAAGGGTTGCCAATAACCGTGAGTCTGAAGTATACGTTGTCGCAAGCGCGATACCGTCAAGTTCAGCAACCGTTGTTGGCAAAAGATTTTTCCCTTCAATATCGATCGTTTGGTCTCCGCTTCCGACAAATATGGATGGAGGAGCGACGGACAATAGCTTTTGGGTAATAGGCAAAATAGTTAATATGGCAGGTTTTATGGCCTTTCCCCCTGCAACCAAGATGGTCGCACCTGCTGCCCCCAAGGTTGCATGGGGAGCGGCTGTAATTCGCAGTTGCACTTGGGTATCTGTTCCACCATTAATAATTTGAGTTGTTATAGCATCATTATCGAAAACAATGTCAGACAAATCTTCCAAACGAGTTCCAAGCAAGGTAAAAATCCCGGTTTCACCTTGCTCCAGAACCTGTGGGGAAACCGAGATAATATTCGGTGACGTGCCAACTGAAATATTTCCTTGTGGAATAACGAAAGGGATACCATTTATTCCCCAAGTTACAGATCCATCAATGTCGCCTGGCGGCAATATGATCGCATTACTTCCATTTCCTCTGGCTTTATTACCCATGCCACGAAGGGATGCAGTGAGATCGGCAGATATAGCTGCACCTCGATTGTTGTCAATTGTCAGGTAGTTAAATACTGGCGAAGCACCGGCAACAACAACACCATCACCATATTCAATTATTACATGCTCAAGTTGTGTCTCATTGGCAGTGCCCGCACCAAATATTAGCTGCCGCCAATCTCCTGGCGCAGGCGTTTTTCCATCAAGCAGATTTTTAGAAGTCAATCGAATCGGCGCCTGTGCACTCCCAATTGCTTTGAGTGCCCCAGTTTCGATTGTCAAGGAGACATTTGGCCCCATGTATACGGTAGTGCCAGCTTCTATTGCCAATGTTGCGCCATTTTTCACCAACAGATCATTGACAACAATATAAGGGCTTCGCTCTGCATACCATACAGTATTGGATAGGATCACCCCACCGACCTCGGTCTGGGCGGTGGAAAACAGAGAAAAAAAGGCTAGAGATAGGCTTGCGCATAACTTGCCTAGTCTCTGTTTTACAACGCGGCTATAAAATAAATACGGCATTTTCATCGATTTATGATGCCCAAAACGAAACTCACACCCTAGCTTCTCTCAGTTACTATCGCTCACATTACTCAACAGCAAGGTTTACTGTAAGCCTCCGGCCAATTCAAAGATCGGCAGGTACATCAAGACCACGACTACGCCGATCACGAGTCCGATGATAGTCATCAACATCGGCTCAAGAAGCTTCGACGCCCAATCGACCCAACGGGCAAAATCTTCGTCATGAAAGCGCGCCGCGCGTTCCAGCATTTCCGCTAACTGACCTGAACGCTCGCCGACTTTGATCAGAGAATCGGCGACCGGACTGGCCAGGTGCGCTGAACCCAGCGCCAGTGACAGGCTTTGCCCGTGTTCGACCGCTTGCTTGGCGATGCGCAATTTTTCCTGTTGGGCCATGCTCAGCAAGCCGGAGACCATTCCCATGGCGCGTGGTAGGGAAATACCTGCGGATAACAGCAAACTGACTGCCCGGTAAAAACGCGAAAGACGAAATTCTTCCGATTTCACGGCCAGCCAGGGTAAGCGCAGAACGGCATCGAGCAGGCGCTGTCTTCTTGCTGGTTGCGCCAGGAGCCAGCCAAATCCGGCCAATGATGAAACGATTGCCAGAAACGCCAGCAGCCAGTTGTCGTAAATGATCTTGCCGATCACCAGCATGATGGATGACAGCCACGGCAGCTCCCGACCCGATGACTGGTAGACCGCGCTAAAGCGCGGCACGACATAGCCAAGCAGAAAAAGCATGACGAAACCGCCGACGGCAAGCAGCATGACTGGGTAGATGGACGCCGAGATCAGTTTTTTGCGGATTGCCTCGAATTGCAGTTGATAAGTGATGTAGCGCGCCAAGGCGCGGGGCAGATCGCCGGTGCGCTCCGAGGCGCGAATCGTCGCCACATAGACTTCTGGAAAGTGCTTCGACAGACTCCCCAGAACATCAGAAAAATTGCGTCCCTCGCGTAATGCCTGTAGCACCTGGCCCAATACCTCGGCGGCCAATGGTTGTTGTTCCTTGGTGTGGAGCGTTGCCAAGGCCTCTGTCAGGTTGAGGCCGGCGTCCAGAAGCGCCAATAGTTCCTGACTGAACAACAAAAGCGGAAAGTTCCTCCGCCCTTTATGCCCTCTCGCTTCGGATTGCCTGCTATCCGGCTCTATACCGAGCACCACTTGGCCGCGGGATGTCGCCCGGCGGATTGCCTCATCTGCTGAGGTAACAGAAAAAGCCTGGATACGCTCTTCGCCATCCGGCCCCAAAAGGCGTAACCGTATGGTCGACGCCTGACCGGCAGTGGTCGGAATGGCTGTCGATTGCCCCGTGTGTTCGACGCTGGTCATCGGTTCTCTTGGTCTGCTTGATCCATTCCCGGAAATGGCAGAACTCAGCGATAGGTAATGTCAGCGTTATCTTCTTCACCGCCCGGCTGCCCATCCTTGGCATAGGAGAGCAGATCAAAATCCGCCCCGCCTTGCCCCGGCGAGCGATAGATGTAAGGTTTGCCCCACGGATCAAGTGGTACGCTTTTCTGAAGGTAGGGACCGTTCCATTTTGCTTCGTCGTTTGGCTTGACCATCAGAGCCGCCAGGCCTTGATCGGTCGATGGGTAGCGCCCGGTATCGAGCCGGTAAGTATCCAGCGCTTTGCCGAATCCCTCGATCTGGGCCTTGGCGGTTTGCCGCTCGGATTTGCTCAGTTGCGAGAAATAACGCGGCCCGACATAGGCAGCAAGTAAACCGATGATGACAATCACGACCAACAGTTCGAGCAGGGTGAAGCCCTGCCATCGAGTGTTGTTGCAACAAGGGCGAAGTGAACCGTTGATCATGGGAGAGGATTCCTTTTTCAGGGTTGGGGTTGGACGACCACACTCCAGTGGAAGGCAAGACCCAGTTGGAATGTCACCGCAGGAATTTTAGCGCTCGAACGCAGTGTGACGGTATCGGCGCTATTTACTGTCTCTCCCGTTGCGGCAGCTCCGAATTGCATTTCACCTTCCACCGTCTGAGCGCCTGTTGGCAGTTTGGTCAGACTGGCCACCACGGCGCCCACAGCCGGCCCTGTGTTGGTCAGAATGCCTTTGATCACATATTCCCAGGTAGTCGCATTGATCTGCTGTTCACTGAGCACCGTGAATCCACAGATGTGAATCTGGCTGTTGTCGGTCGTGCCAGTAAAGCTGGCGCCTTCCTGATTGGCGACATCAAGCGGGGCGCCGCTCAAGCCCATATAATCCGGATCGAGCGAAACTGCCTTGCCCGACAGGATTTGGTACTTCGCCGAGCGGATCGGTGAACAACCGCTCTGGCCCGTGACCGTGACCGTTTGGGCGGTTGCCCAGTTTTGCGGGGTAAACGTCAGACTCGGCGGTGACACAGCGCCTTCCAGGGGCTGCGTCGACGAGAGTGGCACCACGACATCGGCTGTCGGCGCTTGCCCTAGGCGAACGGTGAAATCAAACATGCTGCCCGGCTTGGCGGTGCTTGGACGCCCGGCGACTGTCACGACGATCTGCCCTGTCGGCTGCGCCGGAGGAATGACCACTGCTCCCGGCGCATAGGCCCGACCGATACCCTTGGCATCGTAAATCATGGCGTAAACGTAGTAGGTGCCCGGCGCCAGATCGGTCACGTCCCAGACATGGCTGCCTGATTGTGTTCCGGCGGTCTGACGCAGCCCATCGACGATGACGGCGCCGACATAGCCGGAAGGACTGGTGCCGTAATAGAGCGCCACTGTCGGTTCGATATTCGGATCGGAGCCTTCCCAGCGTAGCGTCACCTGTTTGCGGGTGATGCCGTTTTCGGTAACCGTTTCCGGTATGACGGGCGTCGCCGGAGTAATCATCTGGATACTCGGATCTTGATAAGGCGCGGTGCTGATATACAGAATATTGGCCGGTCCCCAAGGGCTTGCCGCATCCTGCGCGTCGACCGCGCGCAATCGCCACCAATGCGTGGTTTTGTCGGCCAGCGGGACTGTAACGATCCAGGCGGTGGTGCTTGAGGCACCGTCGACGATCTTGTCGGTCAAGGCGGCATCGCGATACACCTCGAATTCATAACGCACGGCCCCGCCTTCCGGATCAAGGACGGGATTCGCCTCCAGGCTGGGCTGCTGGATGGCCGACCAGGCTCCATTGCCGGGATTTCTGACTGTCGGCGTTGGCGGCGCGTCATTGGTGGCGTTGACCAGGAAATCGCTGCCGACCCAAGCCGATTCGGCTTGCCCGTCCTGGGCCTTGACTCGCCAGTAGTAACGCTTGTTTTCCAGAAGATTGACAGCGATCCAGCTGGTCGTGTCGCCAGCGCTTTGAATGATTTGCCCAGAAGACTGCTTGTTGCCGGAATCGAAGGTGCTGACAGTGTCAATCTCGAAGACGTAGGTAATGAGATCACTCTCGGCGTCACTGCCATTGCCGATCACGAGCGGCACATTGTTGATGGCGCTTTGCCCTCCCGGTGGCGGTGACATAATGACGGGCGCGGTTGGCGGCGTATTGCCGGCATTGACTACGAACGAACGCACCAGACTCGGCGTACCAGCGCCCAGCGCGTCTTGCGCAATGACCTGCCAGTAGTATTTTTCGCGATTGATCAAAGGTGTATCGACCGTCCAATGCGTCGTCCCGCTGGCGTCCGCCGGTAAGCCTGCAGCGCCAGCCACCCGTTCCGTCAGCGCAACATCGTGATAGACGTCGACACGATAGGTCACCGTATCGCCATCGCGGTCAATGCTGTTGGTCCACGCCAGAACCGGCTCGACTATGCTCACTTCAGCCTCCGGCGCCGGGCTGGTCAGGTTGAAATGCTCGGGCGCGTCGTTGTGCAGATTGACGAAGAAACGGCCATTGACCCAGGCGCTGTACAACTGGCTGCCATCGAAAGCCCTTGCCCGCCACCAGTAGTGGGTATTGTCGGCCAAGGCGCTGGTTATCTGCCAGGCCGTCGGGCCGTCAGCGCCTGTCACCTTGTCGACAACAGCGTTGCCGACCATCTGGATCATGGCTTCATCGGCATAGATCTCAAACTGGACCTTGGTCGTCGGATCGTTTTGCGTCGCTGCGGTCTGCACGCTCAAAACCGGTTGCAAGGCGGTCACCTGCGCTCCCGAGATGGGCGAGACGATGGTCGGCGTCCCTGGCCCCGGCGGCGGAGTTGCCGACTCGACCTTGATCGCCGCCGA
>JAITWP010000269.1 GCA_031285365.1 Azoarcus sp. | reverse complement strand
CCTTTGGCCGACAAGACCTGGGCAACTTCCGCATCAATGCGTTCTGGCAGCGCAGTTCGGTCGCCATCGTGGTGCGCTACATTCAGAGCAACATCCCGACCATCGACACCCTGGGGCTGCCTCCCATCCTCAACGACATGGCGATGGAAAAGCGCGGCCTGATCCTGGTGGTAGGGGCCACCGGCTCCGGCAAATCGACGTCGCTGGCCGCGATGATCGACCATCGCATCCGCAACAACACCGGCCACATCCTCACGGTCGAAGACCCCATCGAATTTCTCTTCCGCCACAACAAATCCATCGTCAACCAGCGCGAAATCGGCATCGACACCCATAGCTGGCACAACGCGCTTCGCAACGCGATGCGACAGGCTCCGGACTGCATCCTGATCGGGGAAATCCGCGACCGCGAAACCATGCAGGCAGCCATTGCCTACTCGCAGACCGGCCACCTTTGCCTCGCCACCCTGCACGCCAACAACGCCTATCACGCCCTGAACCGGATCGTAAACTTCTTCCCGCTCGAAAACCGGGAACTGCTTTTCCTCGATCTTTCCATTGCGATGCGCGCCATCATTTCGCAACGCCTGGTCACCCAACCCAATGGACAGCGCATTCCAGCGGCGGAAATCCTGCTGAATACCCGCCATATCGCCGACCTGATCCAGACAGGCGCACTCACCGGCATCAAGGAAGCAATGGAACAAAGCCTCGCTCCCGGCTCGCAAACCTTTGAACAGGATCTCTACCGCCTCTACCATGAAGAAAAAATCACCCTTGATGAAGCCTTGAACAACGCCGATTCGCCCACCAACCTGCACTGGCTCATCAACAACGGCGGGGATCTACTCAAGCGGGACTTCAGCAAATCCGATGACACTCTCACCATCCCCGATCTGAAAGAAACCCATCCGAACGCTTCCTTCCAGACATTCGACCTCAACAAGGATTGAACGTGGAGGATGCTATTGCATCACTTGCCAAGCGGTGGCGACTTGGGTGGTCTAGTCTCAGATGAAGCAGCCGATCCCGAAGAAGGTTCCTCGCGTAGCGCCGGAGCTACTTTTTCCTCGATCAATCCTTCAGTCATGCCGGTCAATGAACCGCCTTTGATACCAATCTCGCTCAACAGGCTATCGATCAACGGCTGCTGTGCGCGATAACGCAGCATGGCATTGGCTGCCTGTTCGGCCAGATTGCCGCCGCCAGAAACAGGCGCTTCACCCCCGTCCCCGCCCGAGGTTCTCAGGCCATCGACCTGAACGATCTTGATGCTGTCTACGGCTTCCATCGGCTTGACACTTTCGGAGATGATGCGCGGCAGGTTGTCGATCAAGGCAAGCTTGATCTGCAACTGGATCTGCGCATCACGCAACGTATTGACTGCCTCATTGATCAACCGCTTGCCTTCGGCATCGACACTATAGGCCACGCGTTGCGCCTCGGCCCTGGTACGCACGGCTTCGGCCTGGTAAGTGGCCGCATCTTTCTCGGCTTCAGCCGCCACCTTGATGCTGATCGCCTGTTGTTCGGCCTCACGCTGCGCCTCGACGATGGCAACCTGTTTATTCCGTTCAGCAATAGCCACTTCACGCGCCGTACCAATCATTTCGGCAGCACGAGCTGCTTCGGCACGGGCTTCGTTGGCGAGGCGTTCGGCTTCGGATTGCGCACGCGATTTTTCGGACACCGAAATCTGCTTGTCCTGATCGGCGAGCGTCGTTGTCTTTTCCTGCTGGATCGCGGCAAGTTTCAATTCCCGATCCGCCTCGATCTGGCGTTGGCGCACGGCACGATCTTTTTCGACTTCTGACTCTTTCACCTTGCGTTCAGCCGCGATACGCGCCTGATCCACCGCCTGTTGCGCAGCAATTTTTGCTTCCTCTGCATCCTGTTGCCTCTCGGCCTGCTGACGGACGACCTGCGCCATCTGTTCGGCCTGCTGCGTCTGGATTTGCCGTTGCTGTTCCAGACGAAGAAATTCGGTTTGCCGCTCGATTTCGAGCTTTTCTTTCTCTGCGCCGAGGTCTTTCTGGCGAACGGCAACTTCAGTGTCCTGTTCGATAGCATTGCGCTCCCTGCGCCGCCGTTCGGTTTCTTCGGTCAGTTTGGTCAAACCTTCGGCGTCGAAGGCATTGCTTGGATTGAAGTATTCCTTGGACGTTTGGTCGAGGCTGGTCAACGACACCGACTCCAGTTCCAGTCCGTTTTTAGCCAAGTCTTCGGAAACAGCGTTCTGCACACCCTGAACGAAAACTGGCCTTTCATCCTGCAATTTATGCATGGTCATCGTCGCTGCCGTAGCACGCAGGGCATCGACGAATTTGTCTTCAACCAATTGCTTGAGCAAAACCGGATCGAGCGTCCGCTTGCCCAGTGTCTGCGCGGCGGCGGCAATCGAATCGATCGACGGCTGAACGCGCACGTAAAACGCGGCATTCACGTCAACACGCATGCGATCCTGGGTGATCAGGCTTTCCGACTTTGCACGGCTGACCTCCAGACGCAACGTGTTCATATTCACCAGACAGACATCATGAACCACCGGCAACACCAGTGCGCCACCATCCATGATCACCTTCTGTCCCCCCAGACCGGTGCGGATAAACGCCATTTCCTTGGTTGAACGCCGATACAAGCGCGAAAAAATCATCCCAATGACGACAAGAGCAACGAGAACGATCCCTGCCAAAATCAGTATGGGTGTCATGTACGTCATGTCCATCGTTTGTGTTCTCCTTCAACTGGGACAACTACGGTCCCATGATTCCAGCATGCGGATTGGGGATCGCCATGAAACGGGCACCTTTGCGGCGCACCAGCAACACTTCAGAACCCCCGTTCAAGTGATTGAAGGGCTCTTCCGGTTCGACCATGACGTAATGTGTGCGCTCGTGGACATCCTTGACGCGCGCTTCGCTGGCTAGGCCGACTTTGGCTGAACTGGTTCCTGTAATGACTGCAACGCGCCCGACCAGCGAATCCCGCGATACAGCACTGCTTTCCTCTTTGGGCACGATGCGCGCAAACAGGGCACCGACTACGCGTGTTGCCGACACGGCAACAACCAGAGCTGGTAAAACTGCAATCAGGATAGGCAGAGAAGCACCGAAAAGATCCCGTAGCGCCCATTGCAAGGCGAAGCCGCTCACACCGAAGGCGGACAGGAAAATCACCAGTAAAACGAGAAACGGAACGCGCCCCAGATGCAACCAGCCGAGCAGGGTATTATCGATACCGCCACCCGCATGTACCCCAACGTCAACATCGAAAAAATCGTCGACCCATCCGGACGGACTGGCACCCATCATCAACCCGATCAGTTCGATCAGCCCCAAACCCAGCATGATGAGGATAGCCAGTGAAAAAACCCAGGTTGCATCTGAAGCGAACCAGTCGATCATGGCGCAAATAATCCCATTGAAGATGTCTGCATCATTCAGATATCAATCATTTTTCCCGGCACGTGACCGAAAAGCGGCGAGACGCTCTTCGATGCGGTTATTGCGCGCCAGTTCGGCCAATTCGCGCATCCTCACGGCCTGCGTCGCATCGATCGGCCCGCCGATACCGCCCAAACCGGTTTGACGGGACAGCACGCGATCAAAGCTGGCCCCCGCTTTTTCCAAGCGACGGTCGGGCGTTGCTCCTCCCGCTGCTGGGGTTTCAGTGGCTTGCTTGCGGCTAGCGACGAATTCGTTAAGCGTCTCTTCCATTTCACGCCGACGAGCACGCAACGCGGTGAGATAGCCCTGGTATTCCTGCTCTTCGTCGGAAGCAGCAGCAATGCTGTGTTCCAAAATAGGTACTTGGGCTTCGACATCGAGTTGGGCAGCAACGGCAGCTTTGGCAAGGTCTTCGCGATCCTCTTTCAGCGCGACTTCGATATCCGCTGACAGTTGTTCGTGACGACGGTTTTGTTCGGTCAGGCGGTTGACGGCCAGATGTTTGTTGGCGGTCACACGCCCCAAGGCAACACTGACCTCATCAATGATGCCATCCACCTCACGGATTGCCTGTGACATAACTGCCTGTGGATTGGCATTTTCAATGCTATCAATCAGGTGATGGACGTTACCGGTGATGATCCGGCTAACACGGGAAGTAATGGATTCAGCCATGATTTTTCCTTTCATCTTTAAGGTTTGACAGTCGGAGGGGGAACGATCACCCCAGCCAGATTGAAAATACGCAAAACGTTATCACGAATCGCTTCAGGATCGTGACATGGCGTTGGGGAAGCCAGAGCCAACCGAACGACGGTTTCCATCAACTGGAAACATCGCCCGACCATGAATTTTTCCTTTTGTCGCAAGGTATCGCAATCTGCCTGTGGTGCCGAGACAAGCAATGCAGTCAACGTTGATGGCAGCCATTCCAGCAGGAGCGCAAGAACTTCGCATCGCGCGTGCCCCAACGCCTCTTCCGACTGCATCGCCATGACCAGTGGCGACAGAATTTCCCGCGCCCAACCCAGGCAGGCTTGAGGGTTGTCGTAAAGCTCGTTTTGCTGACGTGCCTGGGCCACGATCGCACGAACCTTGTCTGAAGGCGTGACGGTATTCTTGACCTGCAATCCCGCCAACCATGCAATGTCAGAAACAGGAAACCGGGTGGCAATGACTTCCATGCGCTCCCTGACAGGAGAAGCTTGAGGTGTCTTTGGCATTTTCGTGACCTCGATAACAAATGTGTACTTATGTATACTTAAGTATACGTTTGTTGTCAAGTTTTTTGGGCCTAAGCACCGCAAAACGATAAGCCTGCCCAAGGC
>JAITWP010000261.1 GCA_031285365.1 Azoarcus sp. | reverse complement strand
ATCGGATTGGCGTCGGCCTCGACCTTGGCAATCACCGGTTCGTCGATGTCATCGGGCAACCGCTGCCGCACCCTGGAGACGCGGTCGCGCACATCGGAGGCGGCGCTGTCCGCGTCGCGCTCGATGCGAAAGCGCACCGTGATCTGGCTATTCTCGGAACGACTGATCGAAGAGAGCACGTCCACCCCCTCGATCCCGGCCAGCGAGTCTTCCAGCGGTTTGGTGACCCGCGATTCGATGATTTCGGCGCTGGCTCCGGTGTAGGTGGTGCTGACGGTGACGATGGGTTCGTCGATATTGGGATATTCGCGCACCGACAGCCTTGAAAAGGACATCAACCCAATGAGCAGCAGCACCAGCGACAGCACGGTGGCAAATACGGGCCGGCGGATACAGAGTTCGGAAATGCCTATGTCCGTGCCCTCCCCTGCCCGTTCAGTCCTTGACGACGGAGAGTGTTTCGGAAGCGGATTTTGCGATGTCGATGTCTACTCTTGTCGCCGCCACCGGCGTGCCGTCGCGCAGTTTGAACTGACCGGCAACCACCACCAGATCGTCGGGCGTGAGCCCCTCGACGATTTCGACTTCCGCCGCACGGCGCATACCGGTTCTGACCCCGACCTGACGCGCGACGCCATCTTTAACCTGAAACACGTACTGTGTCTGGCCCGGCGCGGGAATCAGTGCGGCTTCCGGTATCAGCATCACGTCGTTGCGCCGGTCGACAATCAGCCGCACGCGGGCAAACACGCCGGGCCGCAACCGACCTTCGTCATTGGCGAGCCGGGCGCGCAGCAGCACCGCCCGCCCATCGGCATCCACGAGAGGGTCGATTGCCTCCACCTCTGCCGGAAAAATCTCGCCCCGCGCAACATCGCTCGTCACTTCCAGTTTCTGCCCCGGTTTCAACCGGGCAAGGTAACGCTCGGGGAGCCGGAAATCGAGCTTGAGGATGGAAATATCCTCGATATTGATGAGCGCATCGCCCTCCCGGACGTAATCGCCGACATTGACCCTGCGAATACCGACGATACCGTCGAAAGGCGCACGAATGCGGGTTCGTTCAAACCGCGCCTGGGCAAGCGCGGCACTGGCGCGTGCCACTTCGAGACGGGAGACGGCTTCATCGCGGGCGCTTCCGCTTACAAACTGCTGCGCGAACAGATCCTCAACCCGGTTCGCGTTGGCCTCGGCCAGCGACAGTTCCGCCCTCGCCTGCCGTGCCTCAGCGGATTGCACGGCGGCATCCAGCTCCACCAGCACATCGCCCTTGGTTACGGCCACGCCGTCCCGGAAGCGAATTGCTGCCACCCGCCCGGCCACTTCCGGGCGCAGGATGACCGATTCGTTGGAAACCAGTGTGCCTACCGCCGAAACGTCATCGGTGATCTCACGCGTCACCACCTTCGCCACTTCCACCTGCGCCGCCTGCTGCGCGGGGCGGGAAGCCCCTGCTGCTGGCGGGGACGGCGATGCGTGATTGGCGCGCCAGGCAATCGTCCCCAGTCCGACAAAGCCTGCCAGACACAAGACCGCGATCAACGGACGACGGAAAGGGCGGTGCCGGGTATTCATCAGTTTTTAGCTTTGGGTTTATCCCCTGCTTTTATCTTGCCATGCGTCTCATCGGGTGCACTCTTCCTGTCAACCTGTAGCACCTCTTCCAGCTTGTTGCACACCGTTTCCAGCACTTTTACGCGCGCAAACTGTTTGTTGTTGGCTTCCACCAGCGTCCAGGGGATTCGACCGGTACTGGTACGCTCCACCATATCGCAGACGGCCTGATGGTAGGCATCCCATTTCTCGCGGTTGCGCCAGTCCTCGGCTGTAATCTTGTAGCGCTTGAACGACGTCGCTTCGCGTTCCTCGAAACGCTTCAACTGCTCGTCTTCAGAAATTTGCAGCCAGAACTTGAGAATGATCGCACCATCCGCCATGAGCTCATGTTCAAAATCATTGATCTCCGTGTAGGCGCGCAACCAGTCGGCCTCTGTGCAGAATCCTTCCACCCGCTCCACCAGCACCCGCCCGTACCAGGAACGGTCGAAAATCGCCACGCGCCCTTTCTTGGGAACATGCCGCCAGAAGCGCCACAGGTAGGGCTGCGCCAGTTCTTCCTGGGTCGGCGCGGCAGTGGGCATGATCTGGTACTGGCGGGCATCGATCGCGGCCACAAGCCGCCGGATGCTGCCGCCCTTTCCGGCAGCGTCCGCCCCCTCGAAGACGAGAATCAGCGAATGCTTCCTGAACTCCGGCAGGCGGACGAGTTCGGAAAGCCGTCCCTGCGCCCTGGCAAGACGCAGTTGATAAACCTTTCGCTCCAGGCGTTGATTGAGATCGAGCGCCGTGAGCACGTCCAGTGAGTCCGTTCGGGGCGAAATCGGCGGCGCGGCCGGATACTCACGCTCCTTTTTACCCGAGAGCCGTTGCTGCAACGCATCCAAAACCAGTTTGCCAACCGTCAGCGAGCGATAGCGATCATCCGCGCTCCCCACCACGATCCACGGCGCCCACGAAGTATTCGTCATGCGAAGCAGATGGGAGGCCACTTCCTGGAGCTTGTCGTGGGTCTTGAGGCTGTCCCAGCTTGCCTTGGTCACCCGCCAGGCGGTACGCGGGTCTTTTTCCAGCGCCTTGAAGCGTTTTTTCTGCCCATCTTTCGTGAGATGGAGCCAGAATTTCAGAATCAGCGCCCCTTCATTCGCCAGCATTGCCTCGAAGCGGTTGATCTGCTCAATGCGTTGATCGAAAAACGCCTGATCGATTTCTCCAACGATGCGGCGATGAATGGGCCTGGAATACCAGGAACCGGAAAAGATGCCGATTCGCCCTTTCGGCGGCAATCCATGCCAGAAACGCCACATGAAGGGATGCGCGAGTTCTTCCTCGGTCGGTGCGCCATAAGCACGGGCAGACAGATAACGCGGATCCATCCAGCTGTAGAGATCGTTGATCGTCTCTCCCTTGCCCGCGCCATCTCCGCCGCTGATGATCACGAGTACCTGGAATTTGCCTTTCTCCCGCAACTCGAATTGCGTCTCCAGCAAGGCTTCCCGCAACTTCAGCACTTCCGCCTGGAAAGATTTCTTGTCGATCGCGTGCCCGAGTTCTGCGGATTCAAACATGGTATTTCCTGTCGGCAATAGTCAGTAATAACATGTTATTACAAATCTCGTAACGCTTTAGGCAACTCATGGTCCGGATAACGTTTGCGAAATTCGATCAGGCTTTCGCGCGCTTCCTTGATTTTTTCTTCGCGGCGCAGCTTTTCGATGTCTTCCAGCCAAGCTTGCGGACTCTTCCATCTTGTCGGCGTCTCCCGAGTTTCGTAAGCGGACGCATCCTCCGTTACGCGTGATTTCGCCATGAGTGGAGCGGCACCGGCCCGCTGCCTTGCCATTTCGGCAGGAGCCATTGCCGTAGATGAAATGGCGTGAGGTGTTGGAGTGTTGGCGTGAGGTGTTGGAGTGTCGATGAAGACCTCGGCAACGCCGATCTCTTCCGGCGCTGCCGGTGAAGGATGTGCCTGCGCGAGAACCGGATGCTCAATCCGGGTATCAGAGCGTGAAGCCGATTCGGCAGTTCTGCCGGGGTTTTCATCGGATTGCGGCCGTTGAGCGGCGGCGGCCGCTTTTCTTCGAACTGTTGGCGCTGCAGAAGATTCGCGTCGTGCCATTTCGTCCACTTCTGCCTGGAGAGGGGTATGAATTTGCGAAGGCTGCGGCATTTCCATCATCGCCAATGCCTCCAGCGGCACCTCCTTCCTTTCTGTTACCTCCATTTCTGCCATCGGCAGTGCCTCCGGGGGCGCTTGCGCAAGCACATGCGTTTCCGGCCCGGTTTCACCCGGCTTGAGCAACACCACAATGAGCACGCCAATCATGAGTGAGGCAGCCAACGACAAAGGCACCCGCCAATGGACGAAGCGCAACGGCTTCCGGGCAGAGACAGCCTGCGGTCTGGATGCAACCGCGCGATGCGCTGCCGCCAGGATGGTCGCATCGAGCGCCGGAGACGGTTCGTCTTCGTGTGCCGTGGCATCACGATACATCTGCGACAGATCGCGCAAATCGTCGGTCATGTTGAAATTGTCAGAATGCGCGCTCATGCGGCCACCTTCTGCAAACCCGCGCGTAGTTTGGCGATTGCGTAACGCAAACGGCTCTTGGCCGTCTCGAAGCTGACACCGGTGGCTTCGGCGATTTCCCCCAGCGACAAACCGCCCTCTTCGGCCAGCAAAAACGCCTCTCGCTGCACAGAGGGCAAACCTTCCAGCAAGCGCAACAAATACTGTCCCTGCTGCCGCGATATTGCACGCACATGCGGTTCATCGAGACGGCTGGCGGGCAAATTGGCGACTACATCCAGCCCTTCTTCGGAATCATTGTCGACCCAGAGCGGTTCGCCGGAATGACGTCGGAAATGATCGACCATGCGGTTGTGCGCGAGCGTATAGAGATAGGTGCGAAAGCGTGCGGCCACCGTATAACGCTCACGGCTCGTGATCAGATTCATCCACACCTCCTGAAAAATCTCCTCGGCTTGCGCACGCTCCTTGAACTGACGTTGAATGAAACGAAACAGAGATCCACGATGACGCGTATAAAGCCGATCAAAAGCCGCCGCGTCGCCAGCGGCATACTGCAGCATCAAATCTTCATCACTGGAATCGGTGCGGTCGTCGGTCGTTGCGTTCATGCCCCGCAGTATAGCCAGCCCTCCATAAAAGAAGATGATCGACGTTCACTTGCCCAGCTCGATTTTCCCGGAGACATGTACCGTCACCAGACTCTCGCCAGGTTGAATCGGCATCGGCTCCGACTTGAGATTGCCACCATCAGAGTAAAACCTACTCACCAAAACGGTTCAATCAGCGCGGCGGATCGGGCACGAAACGTGTGTCTTTCGGGAACGCCTGACTGCACCCTGCGTGCCTTGAACCACTCGCGCATGGCCTCCCGTAGCTGGATGAGCGAATCACCCCACGAGCAACCAGATTGGTATAACTATCGTAATGGACGGTCAGTATTTCTGCCGGTTTCCTGCTCGCCCGCTCGAATTCCACAAAATTGACCGGCGAATCCTCGATGCGCCCATGCCCGGTTCCCAGACGCTCGCGTTGCTGAGGAGCGATGGGTCTGGACAGCGATTCCGCCCGACTCGATGGCATCTTTGACATTTCCTGCATCTGATCCGCTCCTGCCTCCAACTCTTGAGCCATTGGCCGAGGCGTGTCGCTTAGTCTCGACTCGGATACGCTGCTGCGCGGCATGGCGGCAACCGGTTTGGGTTTGCGCTGAAACAGCGCCACGCCGATCACCCCGACATTGTCCGGACGCCCGGTACGGGCAGCATAAGAATCCGGCAGCGAAGTGAAGTAGAAAGCGGCCACCTGCCCCTGGTTCTTGCGCCAGCCGTTGATGCTGTAGCTCTGCCTGCCCCCGAACACGTAGCCGTCCTGCTGACTCGACGCGGTCTGCCCGGAAAGCACATTGACTCCATCAACAGAAATCACAGCCAACAGATCGCCTGATGCCTGATTGGCAAGCGAAATCTCGTATTCATTGCCCGGATTGCCGACCACATAAGCCTGACCTCGATGCCAATAGACGGGCAAGTGTTGGCCCGCCATGCGGTCATAGATGCGCAATTCGGCCAGCCTGCCGGACAACGCATCGTTTGCCCCCGCTGCCTGGTGGCTGGCAAGCCCCAGCATCAAACCAAAAATCAAACCATTCAGACGATTGAGTTTCATGTCGTTTCTCCATGTTCAGACACCGGTCGGATCGGATGTGATGCCGTTGATTCAGCCCACAGAACATGAAACGTTTCGTCTTTCAAAAAAGGGTTAAGAAAGTGGCACCCAGCAAAATACCCGCGACTTATGCATTGTATATTATTCGTTGCCGGGACATTCTTTGTGGATATTTCTTCCCCTCGCCGGGGTTGCGCTCACAAAAATCCTTATTGCTCAACGAGGCATTATCAAGGAAAATCACGGGCCCCCAAAAAATGAGGTGGGCCAGCGGCTGTTCCGCTGGGCGGTGTGTATTGATATGGAAATGCTTGTCAGACGGGAGTTTATGTGCCGGAGCAAATAAAAATTGGTGCGCTGCGCGAGACCGTGGCGGGTGAGCAGCGCGTCACGATGACGCCGGACGTTGCCAGACGTTACCAGGCGTTGGGCGCACAACTGCTGCTGGAAAAGGGTATCGGAGCCAGTACGTTTCTGGCCGATGACGCTTTCCCGCTGGAAAACTTTTCGGCATCCGGCCTTGATGTCCTGCAACAGGCGGACATCGTGCTGAAGGTTCAGCCGCCAACCACCGATGAACTGGCAGCAATGAAAGAGGGCTCGGTTCTGATCGGCCTGTTGCAGCCCTATGCCGACATCGAACGGATAAAAACGTTGCAGGCAAAGAAAATCACGGCATTTGCGATGGAACTCCTGCCACGGGTTACACGGGCGCAAAGCATGGATATTCTTTCCTCGCAGGGCGCGCTCGCTGGCTATCAGTGCGCGCTGATTGCGGCAAATCACTGCCCGAAATTTTTCCCGATGCTCACTTATGCGGCCGGAACGATCCGTCCGGCGCGGGTGCTGGTCATTGGCGCCGGTGTTGCAGGGTTGCAGGCCATCGCGACGGCCAAACGTCTGGGCGCGATGGTCGAGGGTTACGATGTTCGTCCGGAGACGCGCGAGCAAATCGAATCGCTGGGCGCCAAGTTTGTCGACACCGGCGTCTCGGCTGCCGGTGCAGGCGGCTACGCGCGTGAGCTGACCGATGACGAAAAGCGCCAGCAGGCCGAAAGACTGGGGCGTGCCGTGGCGCAGTGCGATGTGCTGATCACCACGGCTGCAATTCCGGGCAGGCGTGCGCCGCAGATCATCAGCGCGGAGATGGTTGCCGCCATGAAACCGGGTGCCGTTGTCGTCGATATGGCAGCCGAAACGGGGGGCAACGTAGCGGGAACCATCGCGGGCGATCAGGTACGCACGGCAAACCAGACCCTTATCGTGGGCCCGACTCACATCGCCAGCCGCATGTCGGTGCATGCGTCTGAAATGATTGCCAAAAATCTGTTCAATTTCATTTCCCCCTTCATCCAGGAAGGAACATTGACGCTCGATTGGGAAGACGAAGTGCTCGCCAACACCTGCCTGACCCATGCCGGGGAACTCAAGCATGCAGGCGTCAAACAGGTTCTGGGCCTGTAACCGTCAAGCAGAAATACCAAGGAAAAAAAGATCATGGAAGGTTTTGTTGCGGCATATCTCTTCATGTTGGCCGCTTTTACCGGTTATGAAGTCATTTCGCGCGTGCCGGTCATTCTGCACACCCCCCTG
>JAITWP010000255.1 GCA_031285365.1 Azoarcus sp. | reverse complement strand
GCTTTGGCCTGCCAGCCAACGACGGCCAGTGCGGCAATGGCCAGAACGATCAATGCCCGACGAGTCCAGCGCTGGGCGGGGGTTTTTCCGAAATGGGGCGCGGTATTCATGGTGTGATCAGGTGATACATGAAAGGTTGAACGCGAGCATAAAGGATATTCAGGCGTGACGAGTAACGCTTTGTATCAATCGGGGAAATGGCAGGACCGGTAGTGTGTTATTTCGCTTCAAGCCGACGAAATCGGACTGAGTGAAACTATTACCAAAAGCGAGAGCTTTCTCAACCTGTTTCGGTTTTCTCATCCTCGCTTTGATCTGCCAGCATCTTGCATATTTTGTTGGCCGATACAGGTCTTGAGAACAGAAAACCCTGTCCGAAATCGCAGCCAATGGAACGTAGCATGTTTTTTTGAGCATCGCTTTCAATACATTCCGAGATGACGGCCATACCCAGATCATGAGCCAGACCGATGCTGTGACGGACGATGGCACGCAGGCGCGGGTCGGTGGTGATGGTACTGACGAAAGAACCATCCAGTTTGAGAATGTCGCAGGGCAGGGAATGCAGATAACTGAGTGCCGAATAGCCGGTTCCGAAGTCGTCTATCAGCACCGCAATCCTGGTTTCGCGCAACTTTTGCAGGGTTTCGGTAGCCGAACCGCCGGACCGGGCAAACAGACTTTCCGTGACCTCGAAGCGCAGCAGTTCGGGAGCCAGGCCGTGGCTGGCAATGGTGTCAAGCAATTCGGAGGCAAGATCGGGGCGCGAGAGTTGGCGTGCCGAAAGGTTGATGCTGACGGGCCGCACGCCATCGATTCCGACCTGGCGAATCCATTCCTTGATGTCGAGGCAGGTGCGATTGAGTACGAACATGCCGAGTTCGTGCACCAGATCGATGGATTCGGCCAGAGGAATGAAGGCAGTCGGTGGAATGGAACCCTGTGTGGGGTGTTTCCAGCGCGCGAGCGCCTCGAAGCTGGCAATGCTGGAATTGAAAAGACGGATGATGGGCTGGTAGGCGACGCTCAGTTTTTTCTCCGTCAGGGCATTGCGCAGTTCGGTTTCGAGCGTGAGCCTGTTCAGTGCATGGTCGTGCATCGATGCCTGAAAGACCTGCACCGGCGAAGAGGTGTTCCGGCGCGCGGATTGCAGCGCATTGTCGGCATTACGCAGCAGGGTTTCGGCATTGTCGCCGTCATTACTCATTGCTATGCCGATCCGGCATTGAACATGTAATGCCTGTTGGGAGCCCAGAGCGGGGAACGCGGGCAGGTCGAGCAGGCGTCTGGCGGTTTCCAGCGCCTCGTCGTTGGAAGACAGTCCGTGCAGCAGGATGGCGAACTGATCGGCGCTCAGGCGTGCGAGGATGTCGCCACTTCTTAGCGATCTGCCGAGATGGTCGGCAACCTGGCGCAACAGGTGATCGCCCGTGGCATGGCTGTAGCTGTCGTTGATGAGATGGAAGCGTTCGAGATTGAGTGCCAGCACCGCAAAACAATAATGCGCGTCGCGCTCCTGTTGTGCCAATGCATGCCGCAGGTGCTCGATGAACAGTGACTGATTGGGCAAGCTGGTGAGCCCGTCATACATGGCATCGTGCAGCAATTGCTGTTCGACATGTTTCTTCAGGTGAATGTCACAGATCGAACCTGCCATTCGCAAGGCTCGCCCCTGTTCGTTGCGCTGTGCCACACCGCGGGTCATGATCCAGCGGTAACTGCCGTCTTCGTGACGAATACGGTGTTCGAGCGAAAACAAAGGGGAGATGCCCTTCAAGTGTTCGAGCATCCGGGCGCGGAACGCGGTTCTTTCGTCCGGGTGCAGGCGCGAGGTGAAGAACGTGACTGGCGCTTCCAGTGGCGAAACGTCGGAAACCCGGGCATCGACGGGACAGCCCAACATTGCACAGAAACGGGGTGAGAAGTGGCACTGTTCGCCAAGGATGTCCCAGTCCCAGAATCCGTCGTTAGCGCCGCGCATGGACAGTACGTAACGTTCCTCGTTACGCCTGAGGTCTTCCATGACGCATTGCAGTTCGTCGACACGCTGTTGAAGCGTGGAGGCCATCGGGTTGAAATACCGGGCGAGCAGAAGTTTGACCTTGATGGCAGCGTTGCGAAAAAAAAGCTGGGTACGCATATGGGCTTAACCGTTCGGGTCGAAACTCCGGAATCCTGATCGCTTCTCCAATAGTGGTGCTTGTTTTCCGTTGGAACTGATGAATAACGCACGAACAATCAAATAAATACCGATAATCATCATTGGTATGCACAACCATTGCGCGGTAGTCCACCCCAAGCCGAGTTCGCTGAAAATGCCTGGATCAGGAGTGCGGAAAAATTCGGCAATGAAGCGCAATATACCGTAACCGGCGAGAAAGAGGCCGGATACTGCCCGCGGAGGACGGGGGCGGGAAGCAAACCACCACAACAGGATGAACAACAGCAGCCCTTCTCCGGCAGCCTGGTAAAGTTGCGAAGGATGGCGCGGCAGGTCATCGACCCACGGATAATGCATTGCCCAGGGTAACGCCTCGCTCATGGGACGCCCCCACAATTCACCATTGATGAAATTACCGATACGGCCGGAGGCCAGCCCGATGGGAATCATCGGAGCAATGAAATCAGTGATTTCCCAGAAACTTCGATTATGGCGGCGGCCATAAAGCCACATCGCGATCAGTACGCCGAGGAAGCCGCCGTGGAAACTCATACCCCCTTTCCATACCGAAAAAATCTCGATGGGGTGCGCAAAATAATAAACGGGTTGGAAAAACAGAACTTCTCCCAGACGCGCGCCGACAATGACACCGAATATGCCGTAAAAAAGCAAGTCGTCGATAGACTGGGCGTTCCAGCCCAATTCCGGCCTGCGGCGCACATGCCAACGACCCAAAATGATGAAGCAGATAAAGGCAAAAAGATAAGTCAGTCCATACCAGTGTGCACTGATTGGACCGATGGAAAAAGCGACGGGATCGAATTGAGGATGGGTCAGCATGAAAGGAATTGGAGCGAAAAAAAGAAAGGGAAGCAGAAATGCACCGGTTTTTTTTGGTGAAGAAGTAGAAAAGGTTTCATCAATTGAAAAATCTTGGCATGCAAACAGCAATCGCATTCCTTACAATAGCGGTCATATTGCGTTTGATAGCGGAGAGTTTTCATGTCCATTCTCGTCTGCGGCTCGATAGCCTACGACAATATCATGGTTTTCGGGGATCGCTTCAAAAACCATATTTTGCCAGAGCAGATTCATATCTTGAATGTCTCTTTTCTTGTGCCGGAATTGCGGCGCGATTTCGGTGGTTGTGCGGGCAATATCGCCTACAACCTGAATCTGCTCGGATCCGAAGCGCTG
>JAITWP010000212.1 GCA_031285365.1 Azoarcus sp. | reverse complement strand
AGTAACGGTTGCCGGGCATGTCCTGCTGGTGCGGCGCAGGCATCCTCCCGGAAAGAACCTATGGGCCATTCCCGGCGGCTTTCTCGAAGGCCGCGAGCGATTGCTTCAGGGCGCAATCCGGGAATTGAAGGAAGAAACCGGGCTTGCCGTGACGGATGCGGAGCTTGCGAAGGCATGCCGCGCGGTGGCCGTTTTCGACCATCCCGACCGCAGCCAGCGAGGCCGCGTCATCACGCACGCGCATTGGTTTGATTTACCCCTCCCGGCGCTTCCTCCCGTCGCAGGCGCGGACGATGCCGCCGAGGCGCGCTGGTTTCCCATTGCCGGACTGCCGGGCATGGAAACAGAACTGTTCGAGGATCATTTTGTGATTCTTGATGGGATTTTGGGGTGAGCTGAGCGTAGTTCCTGCCATCCACCACCGACGGGCCGGGGTTATTCCCCTCCGAGGAGGGGTGGCCCGAAGGGCCGGGGTGGTTGCGCGGGTACGCGTGCACTCATTCAAAGCAGGTGGCTGCACGGACAGTCAGACGACAGCCAGCATCAGATGTCCCACCGGCTCAAGAGTGGGTTTCACCCTGATTTCGATGTCGTAACCGAGACGGTTCAGGCAGTCCATCAGTTTGCGTTCGGAGATCGAAAAATTTTTACCGCGCAAAATATCGGATAGTTTGGGTTGAGTAATGCCCATGCGTCGTGCGGCCTCCTGCTGCGTCAGGTCAAGCCGTTCCATGGCATTCATGATTTCGATAATCAACCCCGTCTTGATCTTGAGCTTTTCCGCATCGGGCAAGCCTAAATCGGCGAACACGTTGCCAGAGCTTTCCCAAATTTCAACGTCGTTGATGACGCTCTTTTTCATCTCGCAACTCCTTCGCTTTTTCCGCTGCCACCTTGAGGCGGTTGCGGATGATGTCCATGTCCTCTTTCGGGGTTTCGGTACCGCGCCTGCTCTTTTTCTGAAAGCAATGCAATACAAAAACTGCCTCCTCGTACCTTACGGTGTAGACCGCACGGTACGTTCCTCCCTCGTCGTTCTCGATGACCTCAACCACGCCCGCGTCACCGAAACCCTTGAGCACCTTCGTGTCGGCGTGCCGTCTACCCGCCTGCGCCAACGACAACGCATAGCCAAACAGGCGTTGTACGCCACGAGGCAAAGCCATGAGGTCTTTGTAGCTGCTGGCAATCCATTTGAGGGATTTTTCATTCATGCCTGAATTATACATAAAAAGGGATATTTTTCAATCTCATTGAATGAGTGCTCGCGTCATCACGCACGCGCATTGGTTCGACTTATCGCTCCCGGCGCTTCCCCACGTCGCGGGCGCAGACGATGCCGCCGAGGCGCGCTGGTTTCCCATTGCCGGATCGGATTGTCGGGCATGGAAACAGAGCTGTTTGAGGATCATTTTGTGATTCTCGATGGGGTTTTGGGGGTGAGCCGAGGGTAGTTCCTGTCATCCATCACCGAAGAGCCGAAGCAATCCCCCTCCGAGGAAGGGTGGCCCGAAGGGTCGGGGTCATTCCCCTCCGTGGAGGGGTGGCCCAAAGGGCCGGGGTGGTTGCGCGGGCACGCGTACACTCATTCAAAGCAGGCTGGCTGCTCGACAAGTCAGAAGCTGAACCACAAA
Organism: Azoarcus sp.; assembly: GCA_031285365.1. Taxonomy (GTDB): domain Bacteria; phylum Pseudomonadota; class Gammaproteobacteria; order Burkholderiales; family Rhodocyclaceae; genus WRNU01. The sequence goes on along the minus strand of JAITWP010000212.1, from coordinate 1,696 downwards.
CCGCCAAAGTTCCCGGCTCACTCGAAAAGCGTGACAACCTTGCCCAATACTTCGTCCATGATCGACGATGGCAAAGTATCCACCTTGCGCCCACCGCGCACGGCGAGGTCGAGCGCGCGAGGCTGGTCGCAGCGCACGATGCCGGAAGTGGCGATGCCACTGATCGGAACAGCAAAGCCAACGCGGCGGGCAAAATCACCACCGCTGGTAATGGGTAAAACCACAGGGCATTTTGTGAGGCGATTGAATGCCTCGGGGGACACGATCAGCACCGGACGATGACCACGTTGTTCATGCCCCGCCGCTGGCTCAAGATCGACCATGTAGATATCACCACGCTTCATCAGACAAGCTCTTTTCCGACGGGTGGCGCATCGATCCATTCGCGTTCTTCCGTTGGTAGAGGATACACGCCAGCCGCTTCAGCTTCGGCCAGCAGTTCGCCCAATGTGTAGCGCGGCCGTGGTTGGGGATTGACCACCAGACAGCCATGATCGACGGTCAGACCGACCGTGGCACCGGCTTGCAGGCGCAATTGGTCAAGAAAAGCAGGCGGCACGGCCAACATGACAGAGCCGCCAACTTTGCGCAGATTGGTTGTGTGCATGAAACATCTCCAACGAATGAAGTTATACACAAGTATAACTTCATTGGCTTTATTTGCAAGCTCTCAATTCACGCAAAATCACACCCATTAAAAAAGGGCGCCGAAGCGCCCTTTTTCAGACTGAATCGCGAAAAAGCTGCGATTAGAAGTCGTGACGGAAGCCAAGGGCCAGACCGCGGCGGTAGCCGCGAGTGTCGTCGGAACCGTCGTAGCTGGTAGCAACACTACCCTTTACAGCGGGAGACGTGCTGACGGTAGCAAACCCATTTCCGTGATCCCTGAACTTGCCGTTCTTATCCTGCATCGCAAACTGCGCGTACAGAACGGTACGCTTGGAGAGAGCGTGCTCGTAACCAACGGCCCACTGGCTGAGCTTCGCCTTCCCTGCATCAGCAAAATCATTCTGGCGAGCATAGTTGTAAGAAGCCAGGATCGAATCGTTGGGCGTGATCCTGAAAGTCGCGCCAACCATCCATTGCAGGATCTTGGCATCCCCTGTACCAGGCGCACCGACGACATTAAGGAGATCCCGCTTGGTCCTACGCTGGCCAATCGTGGCACCTACCTTGGCAACGCCGAAATCATACGACGCGAAGAAATCCCAAGCATTGAAGGCCTTGACATTATCCGCGCCACGGAAATACACCTGGGCGGTGTGGTAGTTGGCCCCCAAAAACAGCTTGTTCCAGGTAAAGGTCGGAGCAATCGCCCACACGCGGACATCCCCATCGTTTGCGAGATTCTCGTTCCCGCTGGTGACAAGGGGGGCGGAGGGGACGCTGAGGCCTGTGCCATTGAAGGTATAGCCAGCGACGAAGCTGAAACCGCCCCAGTTCGGGGAAATATAAGCAGCCAGGTTGTTCAGGCGTGCGTCTTGCACCAACACGTTGCTGGCGCTGCCGAGGCCGCTCTTGCCGAAGGGATCGACGGCGGCGGTGAAGAGGTGCTGCGGGGTGTACTGACGACCGAAGGCGACGGTACCAAAGCCACCCGCCAAGCCAGCGTAGGACTGGCGATTGGTGCCGTTGAAGATGCCAGTACCCGTGCGCTCACCCATCAGACCGTTTTCCAGCACGAACACGGCCTTCA
>JAITWP010000164.1 GCA_031285365.1 Azoarcus sp. | reverse complement strand
GGTCGTATCCGCGTGGCAACCAAGTACATCAATACCTCCAAGGCGCATTTTGCCGATAAGGGAATGCACGTCGACCTCATCAAGCTTTATGGCTCTATGGAACTTGCGCCGCTCGTGGGGCTGGCTGACGCTATCGTCGATCTGGTGTCTTCGGGCGGTACGTTGCGCGCCAATGATCTCGTGGAGGTCGAAGAAATCATGCCGATCAGTTCCAGGTTGATCGTCAATCAGGCCGCGCTCAAACTCAAGCGTAGTCTTATCCAGCCCTTGCTCGATGCCTTTCAGAATGCTGTTACCGGAGTCCGAACATGAGCCAGACCTCCATCCGCCGACTCGATGCCCGTACCCCTGACTTTTCCGCCACGCTCGATGCGTTGCTCGCTTTTGAGTCTGCTGCCGATGAGCGCATCGACCGGGCCGTGACCGAAATTCTGCGCGCGGTGCGTGAAAGGGGAGACGAGGCGGTGCTCGAATACACACGCCGTTTCGACGGACTCGACGCGGCTTCGGCGCAGGCGCTGGAAATTCCTCAAAGCGAACTGAAAGCAGCGCTCGACTCACTGGACAAACCGCAGCGCGAGGCGCTGGAATTTGCCGTCGAACGGATACGCCTCTACCACGAGAAGCAAGGGGAGAAATCCTGGACGTATACCGAAGACGATGGCTCGGTATTGGGGCAGAAGGTGACTCCCCTCGACCGCGTGGGGCTTTACGTGCCGGGCGGACGGGCGGCTTATCCGAGTTCGGTACTGATGAGCGCAATTCCCGCCAAAGTTGCGGGCGTTGGCGAGCTCATCATGACCGCGCCGACTCCGATGGGCGAAAAAAATTCGCTCGTGCTGGCGGCGGCGGCCGTCACGGGCGTGGATCGTGTGTTTACCGTGGGGGGCGCGCAGGCCAGTGCGGCGCTTGCCTATGGCACGCAGACCATTCCCCGTGTCGACAAAATTGTCGGTCCCGGCAATGCCTACGTAGCGGAAGCCAAGCGGCGGGTGTTCGGGACGACAGGGATCGACATGATCGCCGGGCCGTCCGAAGTGCTGATCATTTCCGACGGCAGCGGCCATGCCGACTGGGTGGCAATGGATCTGTTCGCCCAGGCCGAGCATGACGAACTGGCGCAATCCATCCTGCTCTGCACGGATGCCGCCTTTATCGATGCCGTGCATACGGCCATCGACCGCCTGCTGCCTGAGATGCCGCGCGCCGAGACCATTGCCCGTTCGCTTGCGGATCGGGGGGCGCTGATTTATGTCGAGAGCCTTGATCAAGCCTGTGAGATTGCCAACCACATCGCCCCCGAACACCTCGAACTTGCGCTCGAACGGGCGGAGGACTGGATCGAGAAAATCCGCCATGCCGGAGCCATTTTTGTGGGGCATTGGGCGGTTGAGGCGCTGGGCGACTACTGCGCAGGGCCGAATCACGTCCTGCCGACGATGCGCAGCGCGCGGTTTTCATCGCCGCTGGGTGTCTATGACTTCCAGAAACGATCCAGCATCGTGCAGATTTCACGGATTGGGGCACAAAAACTCGGCCTTGCCGCCGCCATCCTGGCTGACGGTGAGGGTTTGCAGGCACACGCCAGATCAGCGCGGATGCGGCTGGAAAAACCCTGAGCGATAGCCTGACTGTGCGAAACGCTGAATAAGCCCCGCGAACGGGCGTTTTTTCGCGGCTGGCGTGCAGGCACCTGGAGACACAATAGGCGGACTGCGGCTTTTTCCGCGTGTTTTCAGGATTAAATCATGGCAAGAATCATCTGCGTGATCGGCAACAAAGGTGGTACAGGCAAGACTACGCTGTCCCACATGTTGTGCCAGGGGCTGGGTTTGCTCGGATATCGTGCTGCCTGCGTGTTAACCGACGTTTCCCGCGAGCCGCTTTCTCCCAACGGCCGTCGCTACATCACCGCCGATGCCCGCAACGGTGACGCTCTGATCAAGGTCATCGACAAGCTGCGTACGCTCGGTGAATGGGTCGGCGTTGTCGACGGTGCGGGAAACCGTACCGACATGGACCACAAGCTCTACAGTCTGGCGGACATCGTGCTGTTGCCGTTTAGGGATTCGCACGAAGATATTCGTGCCGTCATCCGGGATCTCGACCTTTTTCCCCGCGCCTATGGCGTGCCTGCACAATGGCCGAGCAACCTCTGGCAGCGTGAAGCTGCCGACCGCAACGTCTCGCTGTTGATGGGCGAATTCCGTGACCGCCTCCTCAAGCCGGTGGCCGCGTTGTCCTCGTCCAAGCTGTTGCTGCACTTCACGCCCAAGGCCGCGGCAAGCCCGAATGAGCGGACCGGGCAGGCTCTCCGGCATCTGTTTGTGCAGCAACAGCTTGGAGGAGGACAACGCAGCCACCGGCTTGAGGAGACGATCACGGAATTCGCCCATCAGTTGCGAGACGTTGCGATCAGCCGCTTCACGCTGCCAGAGGTTGCTCGGCCATTGCGCGGGCACGCCATAAGCGCGTGGAAAAAGCTCAAGATCACGAATGACGGCTCGAATGTCCTCGTGCGAATCCCTGAACGGCAACAGCACGATATCCGCCAGATTGTAGAGCTTCTGATCCATGTCGGTACGGTTTCCCGCACCGTCGACAACGCCAACCCATTCTCCGAGCGTGCGCAGCTTGTCAATGACCTTGACCAGGGCGTCACCGTTGCGGGCATCGGCGGTGATGTAGCGACGACCATTGGGAGAAAGCGGCTCGCGGGAAACGTCGGTCAACACGCAGGCAGCGCGATATCCGAGCAAACCCAACCCCTGGCACAGCATATGGGAAAGCGTTGTCTTGCCTGTGCCGCCTTTGTTACCGATCACGCAGACGATTCTTGCCATGACTCAATCCTGGAAACACGCGGGAGAAACCGCAGTTCGCCCATTGTGTCTCCAGGCGCTTCCACGCC
>JAITWP010000159.1 GCA_031285365.1 Azoarcus sp. | reverse complement strand
TCGCGGATGATGTCGTTGCACAGGGCGATACATTCATCGCAGATGAAAACGGATGGCCCGGCAATCAGCTTGCGAACTTCATGCTGGCTTTTGCCGCAAAACGAACAATAGAGCAGCTTTTCACTGTCGGCGCCCGTTCTCTTGTCCGGCATGGTTGTCTTTACTCCTTCTCAGATCAGGTACTGCTACGTGTTGTCATCACTTTATCGATAAGACCGTACTCCAGCGCCGCAGTTGCAGACAGGAAATTATCCCGATCAGTATCTTTTTCGATCTGTTCGATCGGCTTGCCCGTGTGCTGTGACAACATCTCGTTGAGACGGGCACGCAAAAAAAGTATCTCGCGTGCATGAATTTCGATATCGGACGCCTGCCCCTGGAAACCGCCCAAAGGCTGGTGAATCATCAACCGGGAATTGGGCAGGCAGAACCGCTTGCCCTTCGCCCCGGCAGCAAGCAGGAAAGCGCCCATGCTCGCCGCCTGCCCGACGCACAGCGTGCTCACATCGGGCTTGATGAACTGCATGGTGTCGTAGACCGCCAGCCCCGCCGTGACCGACCCCCCGGGGGAATTGATGTAGAAATGAATGTCCTTGTCCGGATTTTCGGATTCAAGAAAGAGCATCTGCGCCACGATCAGGTTGGCCGTAGCATCCGTGACGGGGCCGACGAGAAACACGATCCGCTCTTTAAGCAGGCGTGAATAAATATCGTAGGCACGCTCGCCCCGGCCGCTTTGCTCGATGACCATCGGCACCAGCCCGAGGCCGACCGGGTTCCAGCCGTTAGTGTCCTGTGCGGAGTTTCCGTTCGAGTTCATTGCTTGTCACCTTGAAACACGGCTCAAGCCGCCGCTGCATTGTTGCCCATCAGTTCATCAAAGGAAACAGCCTTGTCGCTGGTCCTGGTCTTGGAACAGACCCATTGCACGACATTATCCTCGGTCACGACCGCTTCCACCCCGGACAAACGACCCGGTTGGGCATAATACCAATGAACCAGTTCCGAAGGATCTTCGTAGCTTTCCGCCAATTCGTGGATCAGGGCACGCGTCTGCTCCGGCTTGGCACGCAATTCAGCTTCATTTCCCTTGATCAGTTCAGCCATGATGAGGCCGAGTTTCACCCGCCGCGCGGCCCGTTCGGTGAACCTTTCCGGGTTCAACGGAGAAGAATTTTTGGGCAACATGCCGCGCGATTCGAGTTCCTGGCGGGTATTTTCGGCCAACTGTTCCGATTCGGCCTGCACCAGAGACCTGGGCGCTTCGATCGGCGTGACGGCAAGCAGAGCATCCATCACCTGCTCCTTGACTCTCGCCTGGATGCGCTGCCTGATCTCGCGCGTAAGATTTCCCTTGATCTCCTCACGCAGCTTGACGACATCGCCATCGGCCACGCCAAGCGCCCTGGCAAGATCGGAGTCGACCTCCGGCAGCACCGGTTCTCCAACCTCCTTTACCGTCACGTCAAACTGTACCGTCTGACCGGCCATTTGCGGGGCGTGATAATCCGTGGGAAACGTCAGATCGAAGGTCTTGCCCTCGCCCGGCTTGAGGCCCATCACGTTCGCGTCGAAATCTTTCAGCATCGAACCCGCGCCGAGCACGAACGGGAAATCCTGCGCCTGCCCACCTTCAAACAGCTCGCCGTCCTTGCGTCCGGCAAAGTCGATCACCACCCGATCACCACTGGCGGCAGCACGATCGACCGCTTCAAAACGGGTACGCTGCTTGCGCAGGACTTCGAGCGTCTTGTCGACTTCCGCTTCGCCCACTTCCAACACCGGGCGTTCGATCCCGCAGCCGGACAGATCGCCCACCACGACTTCCGGGTACACCTCGAACACGGCGCTGAATTCCAGCGTGCCTTCTGCGGCGTTCTCTTTCGGTTCGACCCTGGGATTGCCGGCCACGCGCAGATTCTGGGCACGCACCGCCTCGCCAAAGGCTTTTTCCACAGCAGCCCCCAAAGCTTCGGAACGAACCTGCCCCTCGTAAGAGCGGGCCACGACGCTAAACGGCACCTTGCCTGGGCGAAAACCCGGCATTTTTACCGTGCGGGAAAGTTTTTTGAGGCGAACCTCAACGTCCTTGTCGATATCCGCCAGGGTGACGGACATGTCGATGCGGCGCTCCAGCGCGTTCGTCGCTTCCTGATTGGCTTGCATGCAAACGATCCTGATGAAAAGTCAAAATGGTACCGGCCTGGTTTCATCGGAAAAAATCAACATTCCGACCCCGCCCTTCCAGCAAAACCGGCATTCTATACCGGGTTGGGGCGTTGGCTCCAGATTCGATCGAGTATTTGATAGCATTGGTTCCTGAACATCATTTTTTACGGGCCGTCTGCTCACCATGTCTGCCACGCCCATCTATTTCGTCCGAGACATCCTCGCAATCGAGCATCAATGCCTTCCCGGCGCGCAACCCCCGCTGATGGAGCGTGCCGGACGCGCTGCCTTCGATGTCGCCGCCCGGCTGATCGCGTCCCGCCCTGGCCCCGTGCTCATTGCCTGCGGACCGGGCAACAACGGCGGCGACGGCTTCGTGCTGGCGCGCGAACTGCGCCGGAGCGGGCGTGAGACAGCCGTCGTGCTGGCCGGGGATGCTACCCGCCTCCCCAGAGACGCCGCGCGCGCCCATGCCGATTTTCTCGATGCGGGCGGCGAAACCCTTGCCGAGTTGCCCCCCACACAGGAAGGCGGCTGGGCGCTGGTGGTCGATGCCCTGTTCGGCATCGGCCTGCAACGTCCCGTCGAAGGACGAATCCGCAACTGGATCGACACGCTCAACGCACTCCCCGCGCCAAGGTTGGCCATCGACATCCCCAGCGGACTGGACGCCGATACGGGCCGTGTGCTTGGTACATGCTTTCGCGCCACCCACACCACGACCTTCATCGCCCTCAAACCCGGCCTGCTGACGCTCGACGGCCCGGATCACTGCGGGGAAATTTCGCTGCAACCGATTGGAATCGAAGCCGCCGCCCATGTGCCGCCCGTCGGTCATTGCATCGACACGCACCTCTTCGCAACGCACCTCACCCCACGCCCGCGCAACACGCACAAAGGCACATACGGCGATGCCTGCGTCCTCGGCGGCGCACCCGGCATGACCGGGGCAGCCTTGCTGGCGGCGCGGGCGGCATTATGGCTGGGCGCAGGCCGTACTTATGCCTGTTTGCTCGACCCCGCCGCGCCCGGCATCGATCCCGGCCAGCCCGAACTGATGCTGCGCCCGGCAGATCAAATACCCGAACGCCCAAGCGCCATTGCCGTCGGGCCGGGACTCGGAACCTCCGAGGCAGCCGAACGCCTGCTGCAAACGGTCATCCCCCTTGAAATCCCCCTGCTGCTCGACGCCGACGCGCTCAACCTCGTCAGTCTCCGCCCTGCCCTGGCAGACGCGCTCAGGGTGCGGCAAGCCGCAACACTGCTCACACCCCACCCCGCCGAAGCCGGGCGGCTGCTCGGCGCGGATACCGGCGTGGTTCAGGCCAACCGTATTGCCGCCGCGATGGAGATCGCGCGCAACTATCGCGCCTTCACCGCGCTCAAGGGTTGCGGCAGCGTCATCGCAACCCCCGACGGACACTGGTTCATCAACACCACCGGCAATCCCGGCATGGCAAGCGCGGGAATGGGCGATGTCCTGAGCGGCATCGTCCTCGCCCTGCTCGCGCAGGGTTGGCCCGGTGAGGCGGCGCTCACCTGCGCCGTTCATCTGCACGGCGCAGCCGCCGATCAACTCGTTGCTGATGGCATCGGGCCGGTGGGTCTCACGGCAAACGAGACCATTGCCGCCGCGCGCAGGGTATTCAACGCCTGGTTAAACGGCTAAACAGGCCCGAACAGCGGGAAAAAAGGCTCGAACAACGAGTATGCAGTTCCGGATGGCGGGAAAGCAAATCCGGCAAGCGCCGGAGCATGCCGAAGAACAGCCTCGTGTGCATGAACAGGATGAGCAGGTTGTCGCGAACGAGGCGAAAATGCGAAAACCCGCCAAGTGGATAGCGAATCGCCACCGGCAAATTGACAAAGGGCACTTTCTCCCAATCCAGGCGCACCGCAATCTCGGTATCGAAATCCATGCGCCTGGCTCGCGCCATCGCGGGCAGGACGTCCTTCACCCTTGCCAGCGGATACAGCCGGAAACCGCACATCGGCCCGGCAATGCGCCTCGACAACGTGTTGATCCACACCAGAACGCGGTTCAGATAGCTCCCAAAAAGTCGCACCCTGGGAACCGTCGCGTCATAGAGCGGATATCCGGCAATGACAGCGCCAGGGTTTTGCGCCGAGGCATCCAGAAACCTGGGCACGACCTCAAGCCCGTGCTGCCCGTCGGCATCCACCTGCAAGACATGGCTGGCCCTGTATCCATACGCGCTGCGGAGTCCCGTCATCACCGCTGCGCCCTTGCCGCGATTCTTCGGAAGGCGCACGAGCTTCACCGGCGGACCGAAGGCCAGCTTCGTGGAAACAATCGAGTCCAATATCCGGGCAGTGAACG
>JAITWP010000104.1 GCA_031285365.1 Azoarcus sp. | reverse complement strand
TCGGCGAAAATCTTCCCGTCATCTCCGTCGCCAGCGGCTGCGGATGCGGCTTGCGCGATCATCTGGGGGAGCGGGTCACGGATATTTCCGCCTTCCTCGCCGCCGCCGATTGGGGCGATATTGAACCCGAACCTTACGCGGGCGTGATTCATGTGCACGACGCTTGCACGCTCAAAAACGCGATGCGTCAGCACGGCGAGGTTTACACCGCGCTCAACCGCATTCCGCACTCCGATGTTCGCCCGCTGCCCGGCAACGGCCAGTGCTGCGGCGGCGCGGGCACTTACATGCTGTCGCAACCCGCGATGGCACGCGCCTTGCGCGATGATAAAATCAAGGCGTGCGCCGATTCCGACGCGCGATTGCTGGCGACTTCCAACATCGGCTGCGCGTTGCACATCGCCGCCGGTTTGCGCGATGCCGGCATGAACGTCGAACTCGCGCACCCCGTCGTCATACTCGCCAAACAACTGGGATGGAAACCATGAACTTCATTGACCGAGCAATCACCGAATTTGACCAGGGTCTGCGTACCGTGCTGGCCGAAGCACGCAGCACGCGCCCCTTCCCCGATCGGGACAAAACCGAAAACGCGATGAGCGCCGAAGAAAAACGCCACGCCGCCGCGCTCATGCGGATCAACCACAGCGGCGAAGTTTGCGCCCAGGCGCTCTACGCGGGGCAAGCGCTCACCTCGCGCAACAAGGAAACAGAAACCGCCCTGCGCCACGCCGCGCAGGAAGAAACCGAACACCTCGCCTGGTGCGAAAAACGCATCCGCGAACTCGGCAGTCACAAAAGTTTGCTCAACCCGCTCTGGTACGCCGGATCGTTCACACTGGGCGCGGTCGCAGGCGCGCTCGGCGACAAATGGAATCTGGGCTTCCTCGCCGAAACTGAAAACCAGGTCGGCAAACACATCGCCGACCATTTGCAACGTCTGCCCCAACAAGACGAAAAAAGCCGCGCAGTGCTGGAACAAATGGCCACGGACGAAGCCAGACACGCCGACACCGCAATCAAATACGGCGGCGCGGAATTGCCACCGCCGGTGAAGATGGCGATGAAACTCACTTCAAAAGTGATGACGGGGACGGTTTATTGGGTCTGATGCGTTTGATTGTATTTTGCTGTTCCTTTGTCTCAAGTTGGGAAGAGTAAGCTACGACGGAAAGTATGCAACCCATCTTCCAAAAGCTTTGAGTTTCCCCAAGCTCGGCGTGGAGTCAAAGTACGAGCAAATACGCCGCGCTGATTTTTATGAATTTGCAGTAAAATCACCCCCATGAAACTTGTCATTCTCGACCGCGACGGCGTCATTAATTTTGACAGCGCGCAATTCATCAAAAGCCCGGATGAGTGGAAACCCATTCCCGGCAGTCTGGAGGCGATTGCCCAGTTGAATCAGGCAGGGTTTCGCGTGGCGTTGGCGACCAATCAATCCGGCATCAGTCGCGGCCTGTTCGACATGGTGACGCTCAACGCGATTCACGACAAGATGCACCGCGCGCTGGGGCAGTTCGGCGGGCGCATAGACGCGCTGTTTTATTGTCCGCACACGGCGGGCGACAAGTGCAATTGCCGCAAACCCAAGCCGGGGATGCTGGAGGAAATTTCACGGCGTTTCGCGGAGGATTTGCGCGGTGTGCCGAGCGTGGGCGATTCGCTGCGCGATCTGCAAGCCAGCGTCGCGGTTGGCGCGCAGCCCATACTCGTGCGTACCGGCAAGGGCGAAAAAACGCTGGAGGCCGGGAATCTGCCGGAGAACGCCTGGATATGCGCCGATCTCGCCGAGGCGGCGCAGCGCATCATTTACGAGCGCACGCCGTGGGGCATTGCGTAGTTTTCATGCTGCGTCTGCGTTCCCTGCTTTTCAATCTCGGCATGTGGATCACCATTCCGCCGTTCGCATTGCTCGCAATTTTGCTGATTCCACTGCCCTCCGTTACGCGTTCGCGCATCGTCGGCGGCTGGGCGCATTTCATCATGTGGTGGCTGCGCGTAACGTGCGGTTTGAGTTATCGCGTGATCGGGCGCGGAAACATTCCCGACCACGCTTCCGTTGTGCTTGCCAAACATCAATCCGCGTGGGAAACCATCGCATTTCAAACCATCTTCCCGCCGCAAATCTGGGTGATGAAGCGCGAGCTTCTGTGGATTCCGTTTTTCGGCTGGGCGCTCGCGGCGGTTTCCGCGATTGCCATAGACCGCAGCGGCGGACGCGAGGCATTGAAACAACTCGTCGCGCAAGGCGACAACCGGCTCAAACGCGGTTTGTGGGTGGTGATCTTCCCCGAAGGCACGCGCACCGCGCCGGGCGAACGCGGCAAATATCACATCGGCGGCGCATGGCTCGCCACGCACACGGGCGCGACCGTCGTGCCCGTCGCGCACAACGCGGGCGAGTTCTGGAAAAAACGCGGCCTGCTCAAATATCCGGGCGTGATTACGGTCAGCATAGGCGCGCCCATCAACGCGGCCAACATGAAAACCGACGAACTCAACCAGCACATCGAAGCGTGGATCGAGGCCGAAATGCCGCGATTGAAAACGCTGTGATGCGCCAGAAAGAACTCCTGCTCGCCGACGGTCGGGCGATTGCCTACACCCTCAAATTCAGCGCGCGCCGCCGCACCGTCAGCTTTATGGTGGATCATCGCGGACTCACCGTGCACGCCCCGCGCCGTGTCGCGCAATACGAAGTGGAAAGCCTGCTGCGCGCCCAATCCGGCTGGGTCGAAAAAAAACTCGCGCAATGGGCGAGCCGCCCTGCCGCGATCACCTGGCAGGATGGCGCGCGCCTGCGTTATCTTGGTCAGGAAATCCGTCTCACCGTGCGGCAGGATGCCGTCAGCCGCGCCGTGGAATTTGACGGGCTGCGTTTGCACGTCGCGCTGCCCAACCCCGAAGACCACACCGCCGTGCAACGCAAAGTCACGCAATGGTACGCGCGCCAATGCCGCCCGGATTTCACGCGCCGCCTCGAAATCCTCGCCGCCAGACTCGGCGTGCCCACCCCGCCGCTCTACCTCTCCGGCGCGCGCACCCAATGGGGAAGCTGCAACGCGCGCGGCGAAATCCGCCTGAGCTGGCGGCTCATCCAGGCACCGCCCCACATCATCCACTACGTCGCCGCCCACGAACTCGCGCACCTCAAGGAAATGAACCACAGCCCCGCGTTTTGGGAATGGGTGCGGCAACTGTGCCCCGATTACAAGCTCGCGAAACGCGATTTGAAAGCAATGTCGGCGGAGTTGCAGTTGGTGTGAATGGCGGATGCTCCCTGCCTCGCAGCAGGTGCGGAGAAAGCCGTCGCAATTTTCCCTCTCATGCTTGCGGAAGAGGAATAGAAAATTTCCTACCGCAACCTCAACGCATTCAGCACCACTACCAGCGAACTCACCGACATGCCGAGGGCGGCGAGCCAGGGGGAGATGTGGCCGGTGGCGGCGAAGGGGATGGCGAGGAGGTTGTAGGTGAGCGCCCAGCCGAAATTTTGTTTGATGACGTTCATGCAGAAGCGGGCGGTGGCGGCGGCGTGGTTGATTTCGGGCAGGTTTTCGGTGAGCAGCACGATGTCGCCGCTGGCGCGCGCCATTTGCGTGCCGCTGCCCATTGCGATGGAGACGGATGCGCCTGCGAGCACGGGGGCATCGTTGATGCCGTCGCCGATCATGGCGACGACGGTTCCGTCGGCTTGTATTTTTTCGAGGGCTTGCAGTTTTTGTTCGGGGGCGAGGTCGGCTTGCCAGTCGTCAACGCCGAGTACTTTGGCGTGATATGCGACGGCGGCGGCGGCATCGCCGCTCAAAATGGAAACGCGCGCGCCGCGTTTGTGTAGCGCGGTTATCATTTCGACGGCATTGGGACGCAGCATGTCGGCGAGCACGAAGGCGGCGAGCACGCGCGCGTCGTCGCTCAACCAAACCACCGTCGCGCCGGGGATGTTTTCGCTGTCGGCCAAACGGCATTGCCCGGCGAGCGCGGGGTTGATGACGGCGTTGCCGAGTCGGTAGCGTGTGCCGTTGATGGTTCCGGCCACGCCTTTGCCGGGAATGTTTTCGCTGTTGCCCACACCAAGCAATACGTGATTTTCGACCGCTTGCAAAAAACTTTGCGCGAGCGGGTGTTCCGAGGCTTGTTCCAAACTCGCGGCGAGCAGCAGACATTCATCGGCGGGAACATTGCTCATCGCAATCGCGCGTTGCAGCACGGGTTTGCCGAGCGTGAGCGTGCCGGTTTTGTCGAACACGAAATGCGTCGCGCGCGCGAGCGTTTCGAGCGCGTGGCCGCGCGTGAGCAGCACGCCGCGTTTGACGAGGTGCGATCCGGCAGCGGCGAAGGCGGCGGGCGCGGCGAGCGACAAGGCGCAGGGGCAACTGATGACGAGCACGGCGAGCACGATTTCAAATGCTTTGTCGGGGCTGTGCAGCCACCAATAGCCGCCGATGGCGATGACGAGCGCGAGCAAAACATAAGTGAACCAGCTTGCGAGCCGGTCGGCGGCTTGCGCGAGACGCGGTTTTTGCGCTTGCGCGCGATCAAGCAGACGCGCGATGCCGGCCAGCACGGTTTGCTCGCCCACGCCGGTCACGGAGATCAGAAGCGGACTTTCGTAATTGATGCTGCCCGCATACACGCGATCACCGGGCGCTTTGGGCAGCGGGCGGCTTTCGCCGGTGAGCAGCGATTCGTCGGCGCTGCTCGCGCCTTCCGCGACCACGCCGTCCGCCGCGATGGTTTCGCCGGGCTTGGCGAGCAGGATGTCGCCGATGGCGAGATCGTGCACGGGGATTAATTCGTGTTGCCGGTCGGCATTGATGCGCGTGGCCATCGCGGGCACGAGACGCAGCAGATTTTCCGCGGCTTCGACGGATTTTTCGCGCGCGGTGCGTTCGAGAAATCGCGCGCCGAGCAGGAAAAAAACCAGCATGGTGATGGTGTCGTAATAGACCACGCCCTGCCCTTGCACCGTGACCCAAACGCTGCCGAAAAATCCGGCGAGCAGCCCCAGCGTGATCGGCGTATCCATGTTGACCTGACGCTGTTTGAGCGCGCGCCACGCGGAGTGGTAGAACGGCAGCGCGGAATAAAAAATCGCGGGCGCGGTGAGCAGCAGGCTGAACCAGCTCAGCAATTGTTTCGTCGCAAATTCCATGCCTTGCACCGCGCCCGCGTAGAGCGCGACGGCGAGCATCATCACCTGTCCGGCGGAAATGCCCGCGACGGCGATGCGGCGGATGTCAATCTTGCGCCGCGTTTGCCGTCGTTCTTCCTGTTGTTGCGCGTTGAACGGGTGCGCCTGATAGCCGATCTTGCGGATTTCGGCGAGGATGGCAGAGAGCTTGATTTGCGATTCGTCCCAACTGATGCGCGCGCGATGCGAAGCGTAATTGACGCTGACTTCGCGCACGCCGGGGAGTTGTTTGAGATGGCGCTCGTTGAGCCAGATGCAGGCGGCGCAGGTGATGCCTTCAAGCACGAGTGAGGCTTGTTTGAGATGGTCGTCGCTTTCGACCACGAAACTTTTTTGCACTTCGGGATGGTCGTAAAGATCGAGTTTGCGTAACTCTTCGGGAACCAGTTCCTCGGCGCTTTTCGGCATTTCGGTGCGGTAGCGGTAATAATCTTCCAGCCCGTTTTCGACGATGGACTCCGCGACGGCCTGACATCCGTGACAGCACAATTCGTGATCTGTGCCAAGAATGACGGCGTGGTATTGCCCCGTCCCCGGGACGGGCAGGCCGCAATGGTAGCAGGCGGTATCCGCGCTCATTGCGAACGCTTATTTCTTGCCGGATTCGGCCACCACCAGCGCCTGTTTGGTGAACCAGACATCCTGCCCGTGCTCGATGTGCAATTCGACGAGCCACTTGCCTTTGTCTTCAAGCCGCACTTCGGTTTTGTAAACGCCGGGTTCCGCAGCTTGCAGTTGCAGCGCGTGGTCATCCTTGACGTTCGCCATTCGCATAAAGCCGAGCATGACGCGATCGGCGACGATGGGCTGGCCTTGCGCGTCCTTGAGCGTGAGCGTGAGCGTCCGGGTCGCGCCTGCCGCGATGCCTTCCAGCCCTTGCAGATCAACCTGCCAATTCAGTTGGCGCTGCGCCTCCACATGCGCCTGATGGTCGGCGTAAAGTTTGTTTTCATCGTGCGGAATGCTGCCGGGGAAACCCGTGTGCACGGTTTCCGTGGTGATGCCGGGAAGTATCGCCTTCGCCATCCAGTCGGGCAGACCGTACATGGCGATCGAAAGAAACCACGCCATCGAGATCGCCAGCACCACGAAAAATCCGATGATGAGCTTGGGCGCCCAGTGCATTTTTTCCTTTTTGCCGGAGGCGATGCTGAATACGGCCATCACCGCCGCCGTCATGATGAACACGACGAAATGGATCGCGAGCACGTCGCCGCCCAAGCTGTCATTGAAAACAAAGGCGAGATAAGCGCCGAACGGCAACAGCCCGGCGAGCGTCGCGCTCCAGTAGCTTGAAAGCCGGAATTGGCGCGCGATCAAAAAAATCAGCACGACGGCGATCATGCCGCCGAACAGGGTTTCGGTCATGCTCATTGCTGTTTTACTCCATTTTTGAGCGGTGTTTGCTCAATAGTCATATTAACTAACCCTCACCCCAGCCCTCTCCCACGAGTGGGAGAGGGAGAACTTCACGGGTACTGGTTGGGAAGAAGGCCGTGCGCTCTACTCGCCGACAAAGCTCGCCTTGCGCGCGATGGGTTCGGCGCCTTCGATCTGCGGTGTCACGACAAATTCAAATTCATGCGTGTCGCGGGCGAGTTCCGGGGGAAGATCAATCTTGACGTTAAACTTCAGCGCCTTGCCCGGACGCACGCGCAGCTCCGTCACCGCGCCGAGATCGAGCGCATTTTCGGGAATGCCGCGCACCGTCAACTGATAGGTCACTTCCTGCTCGGTCTTGTTGACGATGTGAACCTGATAACGGTCGCGCACCGCGCCGGTTTCCAGTTTCACATAGAGCGGCTGCCGCACCTGTTCGATACGCACTTCGGTATCCGTGCGCGTGCCGATATTGTAGATGAGCAGACCTATCATCGCCGACAGCGCGACGGCGTAGCCCAGCACCTTGAGGCGGCGCCATGCGAGACGCGGCGGATGCGGGTTTGCGCTTTCCAGATTGCGTTCGGAATCGTAGCGGATCAGACCGCGCGGATAGCCGACCGAATCCATGATGTTGTCGCAAGCGTCTATGCACAGCGCGCAGGAGATGCACTGATATTGCAGGCCGTTGCGGATGTCTATGCCGACCGGGCAGACTTGCACGCAGAAGCCGCAGTCTATGCAATCGCCGTGGCCTTGCGCCTGACGTTCCTCGCGCGTTTTGAGGCCGGGCTTGGGCAGGGCGCGACCGGATTGGCCTTCGCCGCGCCGCTGGTCGTAGCTGATGACCAGCGTATCCGGTTCGTACATCACGCCTTGAAAGCGGGCGTAGGGACAAATAAAGGTGCAGATTTGCTCGCGCGCGAGCGCGCCCGCGACGTAGGTGGTGGCAGTCAGCACAACGACGGTGACATACGCCGCCTGATTCGCCTGTCCGGTGAAAAGATCGTGCAGCAGTTCCGGCGCGTAAGTGTAATAGGCGGCGAAGGTGAAACCAGTCCAGAACGCGACCGCGATCATCAACAGATGCGACAGGCCGAGCTTGAAGATTTTCTCCATGTTCCACGGCTGTTTGTAGAGCCGCATACGCGCCGGGCGCTCGCCCTGCACCATGTGTTCGATGAACATGAACATGTCCGTCCACAGCGTCTGGAAGCAGAAGAAGCCGCACCACGCGCGGCCTATCAGCCCGGTGACGAAAAACAGGAAGGTGGCGGCGATGAACAGCAGCATCGCCAGCCAGATGATGTCCTGCGGATAAACCACCAGATTGAAAATGAAAAATTTTCTGGAAACCAGATCGAACAGAACAGCCTGATCGGCCGCGCTGGCGCGTTGCCAGGGTACCCACGGCAGCGCGAAATAAACAATGTAGGCCAGCAGCAGCACGCCGGTTTTGAAGTTGCGGAATTTGCCGCGCACCGAACGCACGAAAATCGGGATGCGTTTTTGGTAGAGATGCTCTTCGGTTTGGTTTTCCTGTGCTTGACCCATGTTCATCATCCGGTTATTCGGAACTTCAAAATGAAGAGAGGCTCACGCCTGCGCGCGAGCCTCTCATTCAGCGTGTTACAACGTGCGATCCAGAGGCAGCTTACTTGCCGCCGCCCAAACTGTCATGCACATAGACCGTCAGCAGCTTGATCTGTTCCGGCTTGAGGCGCGTGCCCCACTTCGGCATCGCCTCAACATGGTTGAAGCCGCCGATGATCGCCGCACGCAGCACATCCACCTTGGCCGCCGCATCCGCTTGTCCCGGCACATCCACCCATTGCCAGACCTTGTCGGTCAGGTTGAGGCCGCCCATGGACGGAACGCCCTTGCCATCCGCGCTATGGCAGGTGAGACAGCCGCCTTCAGCCGGATTGTGGAAGATCTCGTCGCCGAGCTTCGCCTTGTCCGCGTCGTGCGGTTCACCGGAGAGGCTCAACACATAGTTGGCCACATTGGTGATCTGCTCGTCCGTCAACGCGCCCGCCAGACCTTTCGCGGGCATGAAGCCGGTGCGACCGCCGGTGATGGTGGCGCTGATTTCATCGTAAGTGCCGCCCCATTGCCAGTAGTCGTCCGCCAGATTGGGCGCGAAGAAGCCGACCTGGTTTGTTTGCGGATTGCCGGCCTCGTGACCCGCGCCGCCGACCTGGTGGCACGCCGCGCAGTTGTCGGCGAACAGCGTCTTGCCCGCGGAGTTCACAAACTGCATGAGATCCGGGTTTTTCGCGATGTCGCCATAAGCTGTCGCGGCCACCTGATCGAGCCACTGCTTCTGCACACCTGCGGCCGCATTGGTTTCTTTCATCAACTCGGCACGGGTGTTCCAGTGCGTGGTTTTTTCCACCTGCTGACCGTCCTTGGTGGTGGCCACATAGGTGATGGAATTCACCCCATTAACGCCCTTGGTATAAGAGCTGCCCAGCGGCCAAGCCGGATACATCAGCCAATAGACCACCGAGAAAATGATGGTGAGATAGAACGCCCACAACCACCATCTCGGCAACGGGTTGGTGAACTCTTGCAGGTCATCATCCCAAACGTGACCAGTCGTTTGATTGTTACTTTGTTGCGCCATGATTAATTTCCCTTCGCATCCTGATGTTCGTCGAGGAACGGTATGTCCTTGTAGCTTTCGAGCCTCTGGCTGCGTCTGTCGCTACCGAATACGTAGAACAGAACCGCGCAGAACACGGTGAAGAAGATCACCAACGCCAGAGGCTTTGTGTTCTCGAAATGCGTAAACCACATCAACCATTCCATGTCCTGTTTCTCCTAGCGGAATGTGGCGAAATAGTCGTCATCAAACTGCTTGAAGTCAACCATCGTGCCCAGAACCTGTAGATAAGCCACCACTGCGTCCATTTCGGTCACGTCGCTCTTGTTGCCGTCGTAATTGCCGAACTGGGCTTGTTCCTTCAGGTTGTCTTCCGCGTTTTCGATACGCAGGGTCTTGGCAACATCCTCGCCAAAGGTCTGCACATTGCGCTGATACTCTTCCTCGCCATCCGAGTACGGCACGCCGACCGTGCGAAGCGCCTTCATGCGCGCCGCGATGTCGGAAGTGTCCAGCGGACTCATCAGCCACGGGTAGTTCGGCATAACCGAACCTTCCACCATGCCGCGCGGAGCGATCAGGTGCTTGACGTGCCAATCATTGGAGTATTTGCCGCCCACGCGCGCCAGATCGGGTCCGGTACGCTTGGAACCCCACTGGAACGGATGGTCGTACTTGGATTCCGCCGCCAGCGAGTAATGGCCGTAGCGCAGCGATTCATCGCGGAACGGACGGATCATCTGCGAGTGGCAGAGGTAGCAGCCTTCGCGGATGTAAATGTCGCGTCCCCGCTGCTCCAGCGGAGTGTAGGGGCGCACCATTTCCTTGCCGTCCGCGGTCTTGACCACTTCCACCGTATCCTTGATAAAGAACAGCGGAACGATCTCGACCAGGCCACCGATACTGATGGCCAGCAGAATCAGCACCAGCATCAGGCCGATATTGCGTTCAATCTTGTCGTGTTTCATGTTAATCCCAACCTCTCTCTATCCGTTAAGCCGCGGCTCTGGTGTTGCCAGAGCGGATGGTCACGATCATGTTGTAGCACATGACCACCATGCCGAGCAGGAATACGCCCCCGCCCAATGCGCGGAACACATAGTACCGGTGCATTTCAATCACGGTTTCGATGAAGCCGTACTGAAGGTTGCCGAAATCATCAAATGCGCGCCACATCAGGCCTTGCATGATGCCGGAAATCCACATCGGAACGATGTACAGCAGAATGCCGATGGTCGCGAGCCAGAAGTGCACGTTGATGAGCTTCTCGCTGTGGATTCTTGTGTTCCACAGACGCGGGATCAGGTGATACAACGCGCCGAAGGAGATCATCGCCACCCAGCCCAGTGCGCCGGAGTGAACGTGTCCGATCGTCCAGTCGGTATAGTGCGACAGCGCGTTCACGTCCTTGAGCGACATCATCGGGCCTTCAAAGGTGGACATGCCGTAGAACGACAGGGACACGATCATGAAGCGGATGATGGGGTCGGTACGCAGCTTGTCCCATGCGCCCGAGAGCGTCATGATGCCGTTGATCATGCCACCCCAGGAGGGCAGCAACAGCATGATGGAGAAAGTCGCGGCCAGCGTGGAAGTCCAGTCGGGAATCGCCGTCCAGTGCAGGTGGTGCGTGCCCGCCCACATGTAGAGGAAGATCAGCGCCCAGAAGTGGATGATGGACAGCCGATAGGAATAAATCGGACGACCGGCCTGTTTCGGCACGAAGTAATACATCATGCCCAGGAACGCGGCAGTCAGGAAGAAGCCCACGGCGTTGTGACCATACCACCATTGCGTCATCGCGTCCTGCGCGCCCGAGAACAGGCTGTAGGAGCCGGTCAGACTGAACGGCACGGCCAGGTTGTTGAAAATGTGCAGCAGCGCGGTCGCCAGAATGAAGGCAAGATAGAACCAGTTCGCCACATAAATGTGCGGTTCCTTGCGCTTCATCACCGTGCCGATATAGACGACGGCGTAGGAAACCCACACCACGGCGATCAGCAAATCGGTCGGCCAAGCCATTTCCGCATATTCACGACCCTGGCTGAAACCCAGCACATCGCCCAGCGCGGCAAGCACAATGATGAGCTGCCAGCCCCAGAACGTGAAACTGGCCAGTCCGCTGCAAAACAGGCGGGTCTGGCAAGTACGTTGCACGATGTAATAGGAAGTGGCGAACAGCGCGCTGCCGCCAAAGCCGAAGATCACGGCGCCGGTGTGTACCGGACGCAAGCGACCAAACGTGATATACGGAATATCAAGATTTAGAAACGGATACGCCAGCTCGGAGGCGATATACACCCCCACCAGCATCCCGACCACGCCCCAGACCAGCGTCATGATGGTGAACTTGCGGACAACATCGTAGTTGTATTGCCCGCCAGTCACGACATTCGTCGTAGCCATTAACTTTCTCCTCAAAAGTACAAACCCAAAAACTGCCCGAATACCGCAAGCCCGTTACATCAACTGCTTCAGATCATGGGCAATATCCTGCGGCTTTTGCCCGTGATTGATGAACACCCTGAGCGCCCCCTTTTTATCGAATACATAAACACCTGCGCTGTGGTCTATGGTGTATCCGCCCTTGCCGTCCGGCTCCTTGCGGTAATACACCTTGAAGTTTTTCGCCACCTGCTCCGTCGTCGCCACATCGCCATAAAGGCCGATAAAACTCGCATCAAACGACGGCACATAGTGCGCCAGAACTTCCTGTGTATCCCGCTCCGGGTCCAGCGTCACGAACAGAACCTGAACCTGTTCGCGGTCGCTTTCCAGCAATCGCAACGCCTTCGCCAAATCATCCAGCGTGGTCGGACAAACATCCGGGCAATGCGTGTAACCGAAAAACAGCGCCACCACTTTGCCCTCGAAATCCGCCAGCTTTCTGGGATTTCCGTGGTGATCCGCAAGTGCCAGCGGATCGCCGAACTTTGCGCCGCTGATATCTGTCCCGACAAATTCCGCCTGCTTTCCGCAGGCCGCCAAAACCAGAACCAGCAACACCCACCACCAACCTCGGCTCCCTCCCGATTCATTCAACGAACCGTTTTTTTCCCCGCCGAGGCACACACTACGCATTGTTTATTTCGCCGATAAAAAACCCCCTCCTCCGTTCGGAAGAGAGGGTTGAATTATCAGGTGCTCATATGCGGCATTTTTGCAATCCCGTCACAAAGCCCGATCAGAACTTCTTACCGAAGCCAACGGAGATGACCCACGGATCAACATCCAGATTGTCAATCTTCTTGTAGCCAACAGGAAGACCTGTAGCCCCAGCCGCAGTCGGATTCAAAGTCATCTTCACATCAGTCTTCATCCACAGCTTCTTGACATCAAAGTTGACCAGCCAGCCGTCCTTGAAGTTGACATCAAAACCGGCTTGCAGCGCGGGGCCCCAGCTATCACGCTCAATGCGAATCTTCTGCTGACCCACACCCATGTAACCCAAGTCCAGATCCAACTTTCTATCCATAAAGATAGTGTAGTTGATACCGGCACCCACATACGGGTCAAAGGTTTGATCCGGCAGGAAGTGCCATTGCGCGGTCAAGGTCGGCGGCAACGCGTTGATTGATCCCAGATTGTGACCACCCTTCACCACTTGGCCGACATCACCATTCTTGGTGATCCTGACATCATGACGGGTACCCACAGCCAGAATTAACTCAAGCGCGATGTTCTTGGTTACATAATAGGAGAAGTCAATTTCAGGAATTGTATTGCTGTCAACCGCAAGCTCCGCACCGTTATTCAGGACAGTATTTGGAGCAACACCATAAACCGAATTGGTCTTCTTGCCCAAGCTGCTATCTTCGTCAGCTTGAATATGGGTTGCGCGCAGACGCACCACGAAATCACCTTGCTCGGCCATCGCAAAAGCCGGCGCGAAAGCGGAAGCAACCAAAACTGCCAGTAAAGTTTTCTTCATTTGAAACCCCTCTATCTATCTATCAAAACGTTAAAAAGTAAATTAAGGACATCCATATCTTTAATTGGCATTCTACTCAAGGCTCGATTAATTTCAATTTGTTTTTGGAGCTTTTCATCTCAAATGCAGCGACTGTCGTTTTTTTACAACAGCCCTTCCAGATGCAAACCCTCAATCGCGCATTTTCGTCCGGCCAATGTTACCCCCTGCCACAATGCCATTTCCGGCGAACCTCCTTTGACGAGCGCGTCCAGCAGCCCGGCATTAAAGGTATCCCCGGCACCCAGCGTATCCACCACCGTTTCCGGTTGCGCCGCCGGAGCGTGAAAAACCGCTCCGTCCGGGGCGCAGCCGTAAGCGCCGACTTCGCCCCAGCCCAGCGCAAGAACCGCCTGGGGCGCCTTGCCCCGCATCCAGTCCAGAAACGCCGTCGGCTCCGTGAATTGATGATGCGCGGCAAAGCCACGGGAACAGATTAGCACATTCGGCCACGGATAGAGTAGCTCCATTTCAGCGCGCGGTTTTTCGAGTTCCAGCGATATCCGAACACCCGGCGCGAGCGCGCGAAACCTGCGTATGACCGGGGCGATCACCGCCACATTGCGGCACTCAAAATGTATCCAGTCGTAGGCAGCCGGGCTGATCGAATCGAAATGTTCGGCTGAATTTTCAGGCAAATCGCGATAGTGAACAATGCTGCGCCGGGCATCGCTGAGGTAAATGGCCGAAGTCGGCGGGCGTCCGGGCAAACGCGGACATGCGCCATAAGCCACGCCATGCACGCGGAAATCGCGCTCAATCACCGCTGTTTCCGGCGCATCTGCGAGCGTGCCGAAAAACTCCGTCTCATGCCCAAGCTGGCTCAACACTACCGCGGTATTCGCCGCGTTGCCGCCCCGGCAAACGCGCAACGACCGCGCGCGCATCTCCTCGTCCGCGCCGGGAAAATGATCCAGCCCGAACACCAGATCGAGCGTTGCCGTGCCTATCAACAATATGCGTGCCATATCCGTATGCTACCTGTTCCAGATGTCGCTATAATTAAAGCTTTTACGCTTCGGAGATACAAGATGTCCATGGCCGACCGCGACGGTCTGATTTGGTATGACGGAAAAATGGTGCCGTGGCGCGAAGCCACCACGCATGTGCTGACCCACACTTTGCACTACGGTATGGGTGTGTTTGAAGGCGTGCGCGCTTACGAGGCCGAAGGCGGCACGGCGATTTTTCGCCTGCGGGAACACACCAACCGCCTGTTCGATTCCGCGCAAATCATGAACATGAAAATTCCCTTTTCCAAAGAGGAAATCAACGAAGCGCAACGCGCTGCCGTGCGCGAAAACAAACTCCCCTCGGCCTATATCCGCCCCATGGTGTTTTACGGCAGCGAGGCCATGGGCTTGCGCGCGAGCGGACTCAAGGTGCATGTCATCGTCGCCGCCTGGAGCTGGGGCGCGTACATGGGCAAAGAGGCGCTGGAACAAGGCATCAAGGTACGCACGTCCAGCTTCACGCGCCACCACGTCAACATCACCATGACGCGCGCAAAAGCCAACGGCCCCTATTTCAATTCCATGCTGGCCTTGCAGGAAGCCCTCTCCGGCGGCGCGGATGAGGCGCTCATGCTGGACGCGCAAGGTTATGTCGCGGAAGGCTCGGGCGAAAACGTGTTCGTGGTGAAAGACAATGTGATCTACACCCCCGCGCTGACCGCCTGTTTGAACGGCATCACGCGCAACACCATCTTCACGCTGGCTGCCGAACTCGGCTACGAAGTGCGGGAGAAACTGCTGACGCGCGACGAAGTGTATATCGCCGACGAAGCCTTCTTCACCGGCACGGCGGCGGAAGTCACGCCAATACGCGAACTGGATGGCCGCGTCATAGGCGCGGGTCGGCGCGGCCCCATCACCGCCAAGCTGCAACAAGCGTATTTCGATGCCGTCATGGGTCGCCTCGCGCAACATCGCGCCTGGCTCACGCCGGTATAAAGGAGCCGAAAATGCCCAACGAAATCCGCGAAATCGAAGTCGCCGCCAAAGACTTGCCGCTGCACTGCCCCACCGACGAAACCGCGCTCTGGTGCTCCCACCCGCGCGTCTTCCTCGACCTCGCCGACACCGGCCACGCCATGTGCCCCTACTGCGGCGCGCGTTATCGGTTGAAGGCGGGGGAAGCGGTGCGGCATCACTGAGAGCAACACGCGACCAGATTCCCCGCAGGGGCGGCAAAATGCCGCCCCTACAACGCCAACCGTTCCGCCATGCGCGTTTGCCAACCCTTGCCGGTAGCGCGCCAACGCGCCAGCACTTCCGGGTCAAGGCGCAGCGTGACGGGCTGTTTGGTCACGGCGGCTTTTGGCCGTCCGACTACGCGCATTCGCTTGAAATCCTCATCGGTGAGCGGCAAGGCATCCGGGTCGGACAGCGCCGCCTTCGTAATCGCCGCATCCTCTTCCGGTGTATTGAGTCTGATTTTTCGCCCGTTACGAAGCGTCAAAAAATGTTCGGACATAATGTTGTTTCTCCGGGTTGGTGGCATAACGCAAGCTGATAACGCGCCGCGCCTTGCCGCGATACACAAATGCCACGTAATACAGCGTGTCGGCTTCGGGAACCAACGCGCTCATACGCTCTTCGTCATAATCAAAACGGTCATCGAGCCAGACCAAAGCCGCATCCCAATCCAGATCGGCGGCTTTCTCCAACGGCAAACGGTGGTCTTTCCGGTTTTTGACGTTCTTGGCAAGGTCAAACTCGATTTCCATGTTAATTATTGTACATCGAATAACCCAAAAATATCCTCTCCACCACCGCCTCTCCCCACAAACGCCCCACAACTTCCCGCCCCTGCTCCACATCGCCCGTTGTCCAAAAACGCACATTGCCTGGCGTGATCTCAGGCGAGAGCAATTCCGCTGCCGCGATGCGTCGCCGCACTTGTTGCGCGACGGCGGTGCCGGTGTCTATGAGCGCGATGTTTTCGCCCGCGATTTCGCGGATCAGCGGTTTGAGAAACGGGTAGTGCGTGCAACCGAGCACCAGTGTGTCCGCGCCTTGTTGCAACAGCGGTTGCACATAGTCGTTCAGCAGATTACGCGTTTCGGGCGAGGTCAACTCGCCGCGTTCGACGCATTCCACCAGACCCGGACACCCTTGCGTCACGACGCGCACGTTTTGGCCGTAATTTTCGAGCAGGGCGGCGAAGCGGGCGCTTTGCAGCGTGCCGGTGGTGGCGAGCACGCCGACCACGCCGCTACGGGTCGCGGCCACGGCGGGTTTGACGGCGGGTTCCATGCCGATGACCGGAATTTCAAAGCGCGCGCGCAACATGGAAATCGCGGCGGCGGTGGCGGTGTTACAGGCGACGACTAAAGTTTTCGCTTTTTGCGCGATCAAAAATTCCGACAGCGCCAGCGCGCGCGCGCAAATTTCTTCCGCGCTTTTTCCGCCGTAGGGCGCATGGGCGGAATCGGCGATGTAGAGCAGATTTTCATGCGGCAATTCGGCGCGGATGTGGCGCAGCACCGACAAGCCGCCGACGCCGGAATCGAACACGCCTATGGGAGAGGAATTCATGCGCGTATTTTACGGCGTGTCATGAGCATGGCATCGCCGTAGCTGAAAAATCGGTAGTGTTGCGCGACCGCGTGACGATACGCCGCGAGCACATGTTCGCGCCCCGCGAAGGCCGATACCAGCATGAGCAGTGTGGTGCGCGGCAGATGAAAATTGGTGAGCAGTTTGTTCACGATTTTAAAGCGATAACCCGGCGTGATGAAAATATCGGTGTCGTCGCAACCCGCCGCCAGTTCGTATTTTCGCGCGGCGCTTTCGAGGGCGCGCAACGCGGTCGTGCCCACCGCGACGATATTACCGCCGCGTATTTGCGTTTCGCGTATGGCATCCACGGTTGCTTGCGGAATTTCGTACCACTCGCTGTGCATTTTGTGTTCGCGCGTATTTTCCACGCGCACGGGCTGGAATGTGCCCGCGCCCACATGCAGCGTGACGAAGGCTTGTGCAATGCCGTTTTCGGCCAGCGCCCGCATCACCTCGTCGTCGAAATGCAACCCCGCCGTGGGCGCGGCAACCGCGCCGGGAGCGCGCGCGTAAACGGTTTGATAACGCTCCTCGTCCGCCGTATCCGCCGCGTGGGAAATGTAGGGCGGCAACGGCAATTTTCCGTGGCGTTCGAGCAATGCGGGCAGCGGCGTGTCGCCAAAAAATTTCAGCTCGAACAAATCCGCCTGACGCCCCAGCACTTCCGCTTCGATTTTTTCTTCCAGCAGCAGACGCGTTCCGGGCTTGGGCGCGTTGGAGGCGCGTGCGTGCGCGAGGGCGCGATGCGAATCCAGCACGCGCTCCACCAAAATCTCCAGCTTGCCGCCGCTGGCTTTGATGCCGTTGAGCCGCGCCTTGATGACGCGGGTATCGTTGAAAATCAAAAGATCGTCCGGCGCAAGCAACCCGGGCAAATCACGGAACTGGCGATCTTGCGTCGCGCCGGAATCGCCGTCGAGACAAAGCAAGCGGCTGCCGCTGCGCTTTTC
Source organism: Azoarcus sp. (assembly GCA_031285365.1). Taxonomy (GTDB): domain Bacteria; phylum Pseudomonadota; class Gammaproteobacteria; order Burkholderiales; family Rhodocyclaceae; genus WRNU01. The sequence continues at coordinate 40,710 of JAITWP010000104.1, read as the reverse complement.
CGCGGGGAATTGCGCGATCAGTTCGGCGGGCAAATCAAAATCGAAATCACTGGTACGCATGAAACTCTCTGGATAATTCGCTATAATGCCGCCTCTATTTGAAATGCCCCTCTAGCCGGGATGGCGGAATCGGTAGACGCAGCGGATTCAAAATCCGCCGCTGGTAACAGTGTGGGGGTTCGAGTCCCCCTCCCGGCACCATTATTACGTTCTCTAAAAGTCTTTCAGCCCTAGTGCTGCAAGCTTTTCTGGCATTTCTAACGTAGTCGCGCATTCTCTTACGAGGCCTTTTTTAGCCCGCTTGACACCGTATTGGCGAGTACTAGACTACACCAAAATTACACCAGATTTTACACCAACGTTTTTGCAGGAGCCTACGCACATGGCGAGTATTCAGAAAATAGGGAGTGTTTGGAAGGCGCAGGTCGCCAAGCGCGGCGTGCGCCGCTCGGCGCGCTTTGAAACCAAGGCGCAGGCCGTTGCCTGGGCAACGACGCTTGAAGCGGAGCTGGATGCCACACACCACGGGCATATTCCTGACAGGACTTTCGGGGAGCTGCTTGCCCGGTACGGCGAGGATGTTTCCGTGGCGAAGCACGGCGCGCGGAGGGAGCAGGTGTGCGTTGCGCGGATGCTGAGAGACCCGCTTGCGAAGGTGAAGCTCAAAGACCTGTGCGCGACGCACGCTGCGGCGTGGAGAGACCGGCGGCTGGAGCAGGTGTCTCCGGGGTCTGTGTTGCGCGAGTGGACGTTGCTGTCGGTGGCGTGCAATACGGCGATCAGGGAGTGGGGGTGGTTGAAGGAGAATCCGTTTTCGCGGGTGAAGCGACCGGAGAAGCCCGTACCCCGCAAGCGGCGCGTGTCGGAGGAAGAAATCGCGCGGCTGCTTCATGTCTGTGGAGACGATCTGACCAAAGCAACCGCGCGTGTCGGCATGGCATTTCAGTTTGCTCTCGAAACTGGAATGCGTTCCGGCGAAATCGTCTCGTTGGAGTGGGATAGGATTTACGAGACGCATGTGCATGTGAGCCACGCAAAAAACGGTCGCCCGCGTGACGTGCCGCTTTCCGAGAAGGCTGTGGGGATTTTGGAACGGCTAAAGCCGTTGGGTATGAACCCTGTGTTCGGGCTGACGCCAGCGCAGGTGGACGCGCTGTTCAGGAAGGTAAAAGCAAAAGCGGCTGTTACAGGGCTTCATTTTCACGACACGCGGCGGGAGGCGTTGACCCGTCTGGCTACCAAGTTGTCCGTGCTGGAGCTTGCCCGGATGTCCGGGCATACGGACTTGAGAATACTGTTGTCAACGTACTACGCGCCGGATGTCTCGGAGCTTACCGAGAAGCTTCGCGCGGGATGAGTGGCGGCAAATTATCGTGTATGTAGCCTTCGTAAGCTGTGCCTTCGGGGATGAGCTGCGACAAGCGCGCGGACGAGAGCTTCGAGAACACCTGTTTAAATACCTCTCTTGCTTCGTCCGTATCTGTCGCCGCGACTGCATAATGTGTTCTATTGCTAACGGGATGCTCTGCTGCCCCTGATACAAGAAACCATCTCATAAGCCGCGCCCTCTTGCAGGTAGCTCCGGGTGTATGCGATGCTGCCAGGCACGCAGCACAAAAGGATAGTCTGGCACTGTGCTCGCCGCCAGCATAAGAGTGCTCGGATTCAACAGATGGAAAATGTTAATAGCCTCGTCTCTGTTGCAGGCGGCAATGTGCCAATTGTCTTCAGGCCGCGTGTTGTGCCTTATATACCACCAGTTCATGTTCGACTCCTTGCTTGCATCAGGCTGCTCTTTAGGTAGGCACTATGTCCGCCTCGTACATGGGTGGCAACAAACGGGGCGGTGTAGCGAACCGGATAGCCACTCAAGTCAGTGCCAAGAACAGCTTCCATTACGCGCTTTGCTTCCACGTTATCCCGTGCGGCGACCCATCCGTGCTCATGCAACCCCAGTTCTGCTGATATGAACCACATCATTTTCGGCTCCTATGTTTTTTCCATTGCCCACTCAACCACTTCCTTCGCCTTCCAGCGCGCGCGGCCTCGGCGCGTGAAGCGCACCGGGCGAGGCGCGTCGGGCTGCGACAGAACGTGCTCCTGCACATACGTTTTACTAAGCTGCATGTACGCGGCCACGTCGTCCGCTGTCCATAGTTGATATTCAAGCGGCAGAGGGTTCATTGACGTAAATCTCCGTCAGTTTGTCACGCAAGTTGCTCACTGCACCATCCACAAGATGCACATTGCGCGGCTTGGCTGACTGCACAACCTCGACGTGCTTGTGGCTGATAAACTTGGTCATGATGCACACATGGTCGGCGTTACGCGCTTTGTCCTTTAGCTGGTGCAGATTTTCATCCGCATTGCTAAAGCTGAGTCTCATCTCGCCGAACTCTTGCTTCAGTGTTGCAATCTGGCCGTTGTAAGCCCCGACGACATGCACCTTGAGTTTGTTGAGCGGCGCGGCTTGCTTGCCGGACACTGCCGCAGCGATCTGTGGCAGAGTCAGTGTCTTCAGCTTCTCCGAGATCGCCACTTCCAGCTCGGCCAACATGCGCGACGCCACCTCGCTCGCTATCGCTTCCGCCAGCCGTTTGATCTGCACGCGGATGCTGTCTGCCACCTGCTGTTCTTCTTCCTGCACGTTGGGCGGCGGGGCTTCAACTGCCTCGGATGTAATCCTGGGTGCAGGCTGAGTCAGCATGTAGTAGCGGTAGGTGGTCATCCTGCCCAGCGGCTTGAAGCGCTCGCGCCTGAAAACGGGGTTGGGTTTCGCCATGTGCGTAGCCAGCGAGGATGTTACCCGTGGCTGCGGTATTTTCAGGTGCTCGGCGATCTCTACCGGCGTGAGGCCGGGGCGCGCGGTAATAAGCTGGATGATGTTTTTGAGAATCTGCATTTTCTGCATGTGGCGCTCCTATGAATAGTATTGATACGAGTCGTCCCGTGTTATGGCTCCCACAACCACGGGATCTCCCCGACTGTAGGCTTCGAGCGCCTTGGTCAGTCGCAGGTAGTTGAGTTTGTCTTCGGCGTGCTCTGTGCCGAGCGACCAGAGGACAGCAGGGTAAAAAGCGCCGACGATCTCTTGTGTCGCGTTGATTGACAGGTCAACAAACTCAAGCCCGTCGTTCTTGCCGGTCGCAAGCTGGAATGAGAGTACCTTGCCAAGCGCCATTTGAAAGTTCTGGATCTCGTCGGTGCTTTTGAAATTAAGTGCGAGGTCGTCAACATGGATGCGTACCAGCCTTTCTCGTATCATCAGTCCCACTCCTCCACCGGCACGGCAGGAGCCGGGCGCGGCGCTGTGATAAGCGCAGCCACGCGTTCCGCAGTGATCTCGTTGTCGTATATCTGCTCCAGCAGCTCCCATGCACGCTCTTTGCCTACCGCCATGAAGTAGGAGATCATGTGGTCGGAGGTGATGGATCGGAACGCATCGGCGCTCAGCTCTCTGTAAAGATGCTCATCCAGCATATACTCCCACTCGGCGTATTCCTCTTCGTCTTGCGCTTTTATCTCCGCGCTCGGAGCTTCGGATACTGTCCCGATGTCAGTCGGACTTTCTTGCTTTTTATTGAGCGTGTTCTCCCACGCGTAAAAGTCTTCGTAGTCGTCTCCCCCCCGTTTGCCGCGGCTGAAAGAAGGCCGCTTGGTATTGGCGCGTCCATAGGCATCGTAGTATGTGCCGTCATAGCGGCTACTAAAGCCTCCATAGTATGAATGGCCGTGCTTGGTTCCTGCTGTGTCCCATGCGTAGGTGTTGGAGAGCCACGCGTCGTTGTGCTCGACGCCCCGCTCCTTGTTGATCGTGACTATGTTGCCGAAGGCATCCAGCAGGATGAATTTGTTGTTCGTGCCGATGTGCGCTTCGATCAACGCCTTGAACGCCGGGGTCAGAAAAAAGCGAGGGTTCTTGAGCAGTATGGGGCGTAGATAGTCGTGGATGTAGTGCCATGTGTCAGACTTGGTTTCATCCCCGCTGTTGCCGGTACGCAGCACGCCGTTGTGCATCATGAAGATGGGGTATCCATCGGCTGCGCTAAGCACGCAGTACGGGTGGCAGTTATGAATATCTATGTCGCCGTGTGTCTGCATACGCGCGTGCCACGCGCACGCTTTGCCCGCGACATGTTTGCGGTAGAACTCGACGAAAGCTTCCTTGTTGCGGGGCAGTTCCTTGTGATAGTGCAGTGTGTTGTCTTCTGCCCACATCACACCAATGCCGTCCGGGTTACGACGAAACACACCGCGCAGAAAATCGTCGTCGAATGTTACGCCCGCCGGTTGGTTTACCAGTAAGCACATGGGTCGTCTCCTTGGCAGGTTAATGAAGTGCCCTCCGGGTTGTGGAGAGCACTTCGAGGGGGCTTAGGAGTTGCGGGATGCGAGGCCGATCAGCTCTGCGCCATCGCTCTTGCGGCGGCGCAGGACAACTGCGATGCCAGAGTTATCCAGCGCGTCCAGAATAGCGTCGCGGTCAGCGCTCAGCAGCTCCTCCAACGCCTCCGTGGTGCGGAGTTTGTGCTGCCCGCCGAGCGCATCCTGCGCGCGGACAGCCAGCGGGCGGTGAGACCCTGCATCAGCGGTGGTGATGATCTTGAGTTGCTGGTTGATGACATTTACTGCTTCTGAAATAACAGACATGGGTGTTTCCTTTCATTGTGTGTAAGATAACGAACTAGTGCGTTAGATAATCAAGCCGCCAGATACTCCTCCGCCACGCCGATAACAGTGTCCTTGCTCTGCGTGGTGGGCGACGGCAACAGACCGAGCCATGTATTGGGAATACGCTGGCTGGTTCCCTTCACTCCGAACGATGGTTTACGCAGGAACGCAACCAGGTGCGGAAATTCTTTTTCGCGCGAGGCGAGCCAACTGACAAAATCTCGCGGGTCTATGGACGTGCCAGTGGCTGACTTTGTGCTTGTCCATTCGATGAGCGCCCATACGAACTCAAGGTTCTTCATGAAGCTTGGCAAGTAGGTGGTGGATTGGAATAGACGAAACTCTGCCGTGCCGAAGCGTGACTTGAGATTGAGCGGCGAGTAGCGGTTGCGTGTGTTGACCATCGCCCCCTCGCGGGCATAGGCTCTTTCGGCGGTCTTTCGCGAGAACTCCAGGAGAGTGACTAGTTTTTCTTTCCGCCAGCGCCCGAAGGATGCTTCGTACAACGCCGCGCGCTGTGCTATCGCGCGCACGAACGGAGCGTTTTTCACTTCCTCCAGAAACATCACCATGCGTGCTTCTTGCAAGGAGGTCAGGTAGTTCCGATGAACATTGAGGTGGATGCCGTAGCCTTCCATATAACCTTGCGCGCCATACGCTTTGGCAACATTAAGTAGCGCAGGGGCGTACTCACGCCATTCCGTCTCGCCCATAGGTTGCGTGACGGCTTCAAAACCATACGCGCCGTCGAGGCTGCCGTCCCGCTCCAGAAAGAGCCCCGGCTTGAGTTTCCGCAACGCGCGCACCACGTCGCGGCGGTCTTCGCAGTAAAGCTCGATCTCTGCGCCTATGGCGGGTCGTTTGCGGTCGCTGTTGACTTCGTGAAATACCCTGTTCGGGGAGTTGTGATAGTTGTACAACCCGCTGTTTTCGTCGTCGTCGTCGTCGTCGCCGCCGTCGCCGGGCTGGAACTCACATATCCACTCAACGATCTCGTCGGCTACGTCGCTGTACGCCCACGCGTCAGTGTGCGGAATGTTTGTAACGTCGGTACCACATCCGCGCAGCCAGTCAGACTCTACAAGCGAATAGTCGCGCCTTTGGTAAGTGGCGAGGTCGGTGTAAAAGTGTTCGGCGTTTTCACCGCGGATGTACTCGTCTTGTATATCGGAGTAAACGTAGTACGCGTCCAGGCAGATTTCGCAGACCTTATCACCGGCGTTTGTCTCGCGCAATTGTCCGTGTAGCGCCTGCGCGTCGCAACAATCGCAGCGATTGAATACTTCCGAGTACAGGTGGGGGTGCGTGCTGGAAAAATTCTGTATTACTGACTGCCGCTCCCTTGTATAGGCTGTGCGCCAGAAAGTCTCCAGCAAAGACTGAGGGTGTGCGTGCGTATCAAGCTGTGCGAGCACGGCGCCCCAGCGATGGCCGAAGTACTCGTGCCGGGCTTCGCGCGACGGGCGCGGATGCCGGGCTGCGTCGGTGTTCGCCCATGCTCGCAGCCGCGCGGCCAATCTTTCAGAGGCTTCCTGCTGTAATAAGTTCTTCCACAGGCGCTCAAACTCGGCGATGGCTTTTTCGTGCGTGCGAGTGCGTCCGGTGTGGCTCATCGGTTTTATCCAGTCGTTCTGCTGGGAACCAACCAGTACGTAGTGATAATAAATTTGGCCTTCAGGAACGCCGGGGCAGTAGCCGCCGGGCACCCCGTACACGTCGTATTCGCCGCCCTGAGATGCCCGAAGATGCACCAGCGGGATTTTTTCCCACGCCGAGTCGTTCGGCTCAGTGAGTACATACCACTGTCTTTCTCTCATAGTTTTACCCTTTCCTTTATGCGCGTAGTTACTTGCTCCAGAATTTCTCACCGTCGTATCCAAGCGCGCCGGTTTGCCATAGACGCTTGAGTAATCTGTTGGTGTTGAGCTGCACGCCGTTGAGATATTGGTTGATGTCAGCAGCGGACGCGGACCGGCTATGCAGGTAACGCAGAATCCCCATCCTCGCGTTCGCCCCCACGCGCGCAGCAGCTTCACCCGGCGGCTCGATTATATTTTGTACTATTACGTTAGACTCTGGGACGGATTTTTTTGTGTCGGTGGGCTGCGTGGCGGGTTGCATGGTGATGGCCGCACCAGCCGCAGTGGGCGCAGTCTTGGGCAGCAGCTTGCGCGCCTCGGCAAGGTCGCTCTTGATGCGTTCCTGCCAGTGCATCGTGGTGAGCACGGCTTCGAGCAACGTGTCGTCGGGCGCGTGCTTCGAGAGATAGGCGAGCAGCACCTCCCGCGCTCCGGCGGTTAGCGGATTTTCATACATGATTTATCCTTTGGCTTGTACGGTGATGGTGAACTTGTCGAACTCAAGCACGATGCAGTCGTCGCGTTCGATGATTGCCACGTTCGCTTTGCGCCGGGGGTAGCCTGCGACACCGACTGCTTCCAGCATACGCGGTGTGCTGTCGGCTTTGGCCGCTTCGTCCTTCCATGTGTAACCGAAGCGGGCGCGGGTGTCGGGGCGGCGGATTTCCCACCGTTGCACCAAGCCGCGTCGCCACAGCAGCCCGAGACGGTCGGATACTTTCTCCGCGCTTTTTTCGGCTTTCCGTATGTCACTCCTGTCCCACAAATCAACTGAGGTGAGCGGGGTTTTGGAAGCCTTCAAGTAACGCTCGATGAGCGCGTAGATGGCAGCGTCTGATTTAATTGCCACTGGACATTCTCCTTTTTTTCGCTCTGTGGCTTCTGTAAACAGAGACCACGATGCCGCAGATGAGCACCGACGTGTACAAGGTTCTATGCACGAGGGTTGTCGCTCTTGCCACGACGGCGAGCGTGCGTAGTTTTGACATTAAGTAGCTCCTTGCTGATCCACTCGGCGATGTCGCGCTTTGTGGCGTTGAAAGCTGGTGAGCATTCATGCTCCCACTCCAGATCCAGCAAGATTTGCCCCCCGGTCGGACAGCCGACTATGACGACCACGGCGCGGCCTTCTTCGTGTCGCGCGCGCAGCCATTGCTGTTGCAATTTGGTCAAGTCGGGCTTGTACGCCCTTTTTGGCTCGTGTGGCAGCCATTTGTATTCCACCCACATGTCGCGGCGGGCGGAGTACCAGCAATCAGGCACACCACCGATGAATGGGTTGTGGTTCTTCATGCTGTAAATCTCCGGCGGTAACAACTTGTGTACCGCGCGGATGTAAACACCCTCCGGTTTGCGACTCATGTGAGTTCTCGGCTCACGGACGATCATCCAGTTCCGGGTGTGTTCGCATGTATTCTAACAGAGCGAGAATGCGAAAGCCCGCGTGAGCAAGATGAGGGAGCGCGGATTCCTCGTCCAAGTCCTGCCCTGCCCAGAATGCTTGCAGGTGTCGTTGCAGCGCCGCGTAATGCGTGCCCCACGGACGTCCTTCTTCCCACTCGCGCAGGCCGTACTTGCCGGACGCAGCGGCCTCGGTCATCACGGTGGCGATGTCCATAAGCGCGTTGGGCGGCAACAGGTCGAAGCGGGGCTTCCCCGCGTGGCAATCGTTGGTCTCACTAAAAAGCTCGTTGTGCGGGGTTTCTGCCGGTTGCATGTCTGGCTCCATCAAAAAAGTGCGGCTTCAAAAATAAGGCCGGTGGTGCGCCCACCGGAAGGCGTGCTCATCAGCCAGCTTGAATAGCTGCCAGTTCCTTGTCGAGCTTCTCCAGTGCGACATTTTGCTTGTCGGCCTCTTTTTGTTTAGCCGTCAGGTTCTTGCCGAGTGTTTTGAGTTCGACCCGCGCGGTTTTCAGTACAGCTTTTTGCGCTTTGATTTTCGCGCGAAGATCAGCGATCACCGCTTTTTTGTCAGCGGCGGTCAGTACGGCAGATTTGGCGTGTGCCATTTCATTTCTCCTGTAAGTGATAAGAAAGCCGGGCAGGACATCCGGCACTGCTCTTCCCTACGCGCTTGGAAGGTGGTAGAAACAAGCGCATAGGGATCATGTGCTGTGTGGTTACGATCACAGTGGCAGTCCATGATTATCTTGACTACGCGCGACGTGCGGTGCGTCGCGCCGGCGCTGCGGGTTTATTTTCCTCGACAACCGTGGTGTCCGGCTCTGCCAGCAGCAGGTCGCGCGCTTCTTGCAGGCGCGACTGCGCGAGTGTCACCAGCTCCGTGTCGGCGCGGCCTTCGTCCTTGAGGCGGATGGAGGCATAGTCGCTGTTATCGTCAAAGCTGAAGTGGGTTACCACGCCGCGCACAGGTGTGCCGTGCTTGCGTGCCACGGCGTTGACGTAGCCGTCGAACGAACGTATGGCGGTCGGACTGAGTTTGAGTGTCAGGATGGCCGTGTCTTCTGTCGCGTTGGTCGCGAGCAGCGCAAGCAGGTATGTGTTCTGACATGCCTTGCCTTTGCCGCGCGTCCCGTACTGGTTCGCCCAGCACGCAGCGCAGGATTTGCCTTGCTTCTCGGGGGCTTTGTCTGCCGGGGTGAGTGTGGCAGGCTCGAACGACATGGCATAACACGCGGGCGGCGTGTGTGTGCCGCGCTCGTAGGCTTCCTTGTAGTACAGATTCACGGAGATGAAGTCCACGATCACCGCGCTGAACTCGTCTGACTCCGCTCCGGTCGGCAGCCGGAAAGTTTTCCCCTGCGTTACCATGATGCGGTCGCCTGTCGGCGCGCCTATGCGGTTATGGATGTTGGCGACCTCCTCCGCCATTTGCGCGTTGATGTTGGCGGGCAGATTGATCTTGGCGCGCGCCGCTTTTGTTCCCCGGATGGGGGTTGCATCTATAGTTGCCATACTTTGCTCCTTGTCTAAATACTGCGAATGTTGATACCACGCTTGATGTACGGCTCGACGCCGGGGATGCTCCCCTTGGTCTCGAACAACTCACAACAGCCGCTCACACTGGGTCGTCGCTCAAGCAAGTGGTAGTACCGACTTCGATGGATGTATTTATAAAACTCATCCCAGTTCGTCACACTCGGTTTCACAAGCTCGGAGATGCTCACCGATGCCCTTTGTCCGGTTGCTTTGGTCACACCTTCTGCATCCATCAAGGCGAGCAGCTCTTGTTCGACTTCATCTTTGGCCGCACCCAGTGTTTTGACTTCCTCGGTTTTGGCTTTGATGTCTTCGCGCAGAGCGTGTACCTTGTCTATCAGCGAACCTACGGATTTCTTGCCCACTGTTTTTCTCCTTTACTTGGAATAGTTGATGGCGTAACCGCCCTCGGCGTTGAGCGGAATGTCCGCTCCCCAGTTGTGCGGGGGCACGCGCATAAGATCGAGTTGCGCGGACAGCACTTTGTCCGCGAGCCGCTCAGGCACACACGTTACGATTTCGTCGTGCGTCATTAGGACGACGCGCGCGGTTTCCTCCCTGCGAAGTTTCAGATCATCAAGCATGTTCTGCGTTGCCAGCATCTGCTCGCCTATCACGATGCGCGCCAGCGCTTGCACGATGTTTTCTATGAGCAGCCCGCCGTAGATTTTTTTCCACGCGTTGTTGGCTTTGTACCGTATCTCTCCAGTGGCGGTTTTATGCAGGCCGGGGTAGTGCAGTCCCATGCCGTTGGGCAGCCACACGGTTGTTGGGTCATACTCAAGCAGACCAAACACTTCGCCGCTCTGCCCTGCCATCATGCGTTCGAGCACGGTGTTGAGTGTTTTCCACGCTTTGGCTATCTTGTAGTTGTTCGCGCGATACATGCGAACAATGCGCTGACATTCGTTCAGGGGGAGATGAATCTCCGGCCCGGCCAGACCGAGCGCGAGGGTGGTTTTGAACTTGTGCGGCCCCATGCCGTAGCCGAGACCGAGCACAGCAGTTTTGCCGATGAAACGTTCGTTGCTTGTGATGGTGTCCACAGGCTTGCTATAGATTGAGGAGGCCATGTGTTTGTAAACATCTTCACCTGCGGCAAATCGCGCGGTGAGGTCGTTTTGTTCGCACAGCCACGCATTGACGCGTGCTTCGATTTGCGCGGAGTCTGTCACGACCAGAACGTGTTTGTCGGGTGCGAGTATGCAGCGGCGCAGCCCGTCGGAGGGCTTGGGTTCTTTCTTGACGACGCGCGGCAGGTTTTGCAGATTCAGTTTGTTGGTTCCTGACCAGCGGCCTGTCTTGGCTCCGAAGTAGTTGTACCCGACAGGGAGCCGGTTGCCATCAGCACCTGCTTGCAGCAGCCGGAAGGCGCGGGTCTCGGCTTGTGTGCTCTTGGCTGCGAGACGGGCTTGTATCAGGCGCACCACGGCGAGGTTTTCGTGCGCGAGTAAATCTGTGAACTCCGGGTCTGTTTGTGCGAAGGCGTATATTTCCACGCCTGTGGCGTTGGATATTTTTGTCGGCGGGACGATGCCCGCCTCGCGCAGCTTGGCGGCGAATTTGTCGCTGCTTTGCAGTTCTTCTTCGGTCGCGCCGGAGCGCAGAATGGTGGCGCGGCGCTCAAGCATTTCTTCTGCCAGTGCCGTGCGCGCGACTTGTTCGTCTATACGCAGCACCGGGTCACAGAACATGCGTATGGTCATGTCTATCAGCGCCAACTCGTCGGCGGGATAGACTTCGATCTGTTTCTTGAACACCTCGTAACACAGCTCGGTGTCGTTGACGCAGTAACTCATCAGGCGCTCGATGGCAGCATCGTCAAGCGCGCGCTTACCCTTGGTATTCTCCAGCGCGCCTTTGTGTTTTTCGCCCAGTCCGTAGAACTGCGCGATGATGTCGAGTTTACCGCGACTGACTTCGTTGTGCAGCCCGCGCGTCATGCTAAGCGTGTCGTAATACCACATCGGCACGATGCCGTAGTGGCAGCTCAGGATGAACCCGTCGAACGCTGTGTTGTGCGCGAGGAGCGCGTGCGTGTTCCAGTCTATTTTTTTCAGCGCCGTCTTGATCTCGTCGCCTTCGTAACAGACGCACGGCTCGTCGTTTATCTTGATGGCGCAGCAGTGTGCCTTGAACTGCGGATCGCGGATGTAGTGCGAGGTGTTGTACTCCGGTTTGCTCAGTGTGTAGTCTGCGGAGTAGTACGTTTCAAAATCCAGCGTGACGATGTTTTTCGGGGGTGTACGCATCAGTGGCTTTCTTTCAGCAGGGTGAGCAGCGTGCTCATTTTTAGTTTCTTGTGTTGAAGGGAGGCGAAGACATCCGTCTCTCTGGTTCCGGGCGCGACGACCACGATGGTTTCGGTCTTTTCACTTTGCCCGATGCGGTGGATGCGTTTCCATCCTTGCTGGTAAAACTCAAGGTCGGGCGTGGGGGATGCCCATATCGTCGCCGTGCCGCGTGTGAGAGTGAGTCCGTGTCCGGCGGAGCGGGGGTGTGCGAACATCACGCGATGCTCGCCGCCCTGGAACTCTTCCACCGCGCGTTCGCGCGCGCCCTTGCGGGTGACGGATCCGTCTATCAGCGCGTAGGACAGGCCGCGCTTCTGCGCCTGTTTTACAAGTTCGTCGCGCTGGTGCTTCCACAGGAAGAACACGACGCTGTGCGGGCGCGCTTCGACCAGATCCATCACCAGCTCGTAGCGCGTGCTGTCGAGCAGGGTGTAGCCTTCATCGTCGCCATAGACTGCGCCCGAGGCAACTTGCAGAAGCTTGTTGTAGAGCGCAGCACCGTTGACGGCGGTGACGCTGTTGTTCTTGAGAAGCAGGATGCTGTCGCGCTCCAGTTCCTTGTACGCGGCCAAGTGTTTACCGCTTATGTGGAACGGTACGTCGTAATGGTGGTTGTCGGGAATGTCAACGCAGTCTTCCAGCTTGTGGCGCAGGGTGATGTCGGCCAGCAATGCGGCGACGGCTTCCTCTGCCCCCGCCTTGTCCGTCCATTTGACGTGCTGCGGCAGAGGGCCGACTTGCTCCGGGGAGCAGACTGAGGCGCGGAAATGGAAGAATGACTTGCCAAGCCGCTGCCCGTCGTCAAGGATTTTTACTTGGTGCCACAGGTCGCACACGCCGTTCGGATTGGGTGTGCCAGACAGGAGGCGGCGGGTTTTGAAGTGCTGGGCGATCTTGGCGACGGCCTTGGAGCGTTGTGAAGTGGCGTGTTTGTAGGCGGTTGACTCATCCACGATGAGCGTGCCGCCCCGGAATTTTTTCCAGAACGACGGAGGTTGTTTGGCAAGCGCTGCGACCGCATCGTGATTGGTGAGGTAGATGTCGGCCTCCGCCGCGAAGGCGTTTGCGCGGTTTTCCGCGCGGGCGATGCTGTAGCGCAGGTGCGGAGCGAATTTTTCGATGTCGTTGCCCCATGCGGATTGCAGCAGGGTCTTGGGCGCGAGGACGAGCGCCGGGGGTTCTTTGGCGCTTCGACGCGCGGCATAGTCCATGATCTCGACGAAGGTTTTGCCTGTGCCGGGGTCAGACATATCAAACGCAAGGTCTCTGGCTTTAAGAAAGCGCAGGCTTTGCCTTTGGTGCGTAAGTGGTTTTATTGTAATACTCATGTCAGAGTCCAAAAGAGAACGTTAGATTACGCCGGAAAAATAAAAGATGCAAGCCATCTGAAAATATTTTTCAGTCCGCTCGATACACTGGATTTTTTCGGCTGTATCCAGAGCGGTTTGTCGGCAGGGCAATACAATTTGATAGTGTCTCCTTCAACGTAGAGCGGCATGGCGTATCTCCGGTTCAGTGAAAATTGTCTTGCGCGCCTGCTCCGGGTCTATGTCCAGTATGGAGCATGTCCAGTTAAACGTGGCAGGTTCGGCGTCGGTGCTGGTGAGCCATGTCTTGGCATCGTGAAATTCGGGCGGCGCGCGGCGTTTGTGGCGGTGCTGGCGATAGTCTTTAACGTGTTGCACCAGCTTGGCGGCGAACAGGCGTTTGTAGGGGGTGATCCCTGGATCGTTGGCCGCTTGCTGGTGCGCGGCGGCGAGCATGTAGGGCTGGATTTGCGAGGGGTACTTAGCCATATTTTCTCCGGTACAGGCTGATTACAGTGTCGCCTTGCAGCACGCCGTGCTCGCACTGCCCACCTTTGGCGGGGCCATAAGGACACCACTTGCAGGCGAAGAGGCTGGGCTGCGGCGGGAACTCGGTCGCCGAGGTTACGGTTTGCAGGCGTTTTTCCATATTGGGCAGATAGCGCAGGATGGTCTCGCGGGCGAGCGTGGTGCTGACAAGATCATCCACATCCAGATACCACAGCTCGACGGTGACGTTTTTTATTTTCGGTTCTCGCAGACATTCCGCCAGGCCGTACAGGATGATTTGCTCGCCGTGTTTGACTTCGTTTCCGAATCGTTTGCCGGTTTTGTAATCTACCACGACAGAGTGCGTTAGAGATAGCCGCAGACGCGCATCCAGTTTTACCCGCAGCCACGCGCTCCGGTAGTCTGTCGGCGACCAGTCTTGATCGAAGCCCCACTCACCTTCGAGCGATACGCGGCCATTCATATACTGCGAACGCAGCGCGTTGTACTCGGCGTTGAATTTCGCAAGCTCAGGGGGGAGCGTGCTGAGGCGACCGGCAACGAAATCTTCGGCAAGCTGATGGATGTGCGTGCCTCGTTCTGCGTGCTCGGACTTTTCCTCGGGGATGCGGTCTATATGTTTGAGCTTTGCGCTGTAGGGGCACGTCTCGAACGCAAGGAGTCGGGAGTAGCTGACACTTCTGAGCATTGCTAAGTCCTCTGGAAAGTTATCACCCAGACCCACGGGTTTTCGTCCCACGAATCCTTGCCGTAGATAGACCCCCACAACGCTCGGTAGGCTTCGCGCGGGGTGTCGTACTCCTGCTCACCGCGTCCGAACTTCCATCCACCGCTGTCGCTGGGGAACTTGTACGCGCCTTCGGCGATTATTTCGTCGTCGGTGATGGCGTGCAGCCGCTCCGCGCGCACGTTGGTAATCTCTATAACGATGTTGGTTTCCTGCGGGAACCGTCCGTCAGTGTCGTTGTTTATAAGGACACGTAACTGGTTTCCCACAAAGTAAGGCTTTGCATAAAGCCTCGTTGCATCTATCCACTCACCGAACACAGGGCTGAATGAAAGCCCGCCTTCGTCAGGTTGCGTGCCTAACTTACGCCGCGTCTTTGTCTTGCGCCCTTCATATACAGCCTGCGCGAGATTTGCAGTGAAGCTGATGGTGCCCAGATCAATAGCGCTGTAAGTCTCCGCAAAAATAGCAGGTTTGCACGAACACAATACACCTTGCGCGTCGCGTATGATGTAGTCGCCCGGATTGGCAACCACTACGCCCGCACGGGTATAGAAGTAGAGAGAAACGTTGTCCTGCCCGTCATACTTGAAGTACGTGCCTTTTTGGTTTGCGTGCACAAACTCAATTGCCGCGGAGCAGGTTCCATCGAAGTGCCATGCCTCTACGGTGACACGTTTGTTCTGGTATTGTTTGAACATCATTCACGCTCCCAACTTTGTGAGACTTGGTTCCAAAAGACCGGGGACGCGCTGGACAGCGTATCGCCGTAGTGAATTTGATCGTCGAGCGGGTAGCCGAGGCAGTACATCTTTTTGTCGTTGACTATGATGATGCTTTCGCCCTCCGAGAGGCGGACTGTGGCGACGCGCTTGCCGGAGCGGTACGTTCGTACTTGAATTTTGTTGCTCATGTTGTCTCCTGTTTCATCGGATATGCAGTTATATGCCCGCGCTCGTCGTGTTCGAACACAGTTATTTCGCCGTACATTTTCCCGCTGTAAGGATCGTCCATATCCCGCTTTGTAACTCCATATTCGTGCGTCGGGTTTATGCGCCTAAAATCCTCTGCTGATTCCTTGGCGTCTTCCAGTGTGGCGCAGTAGTGTAGTTGCCCCCACGGTGTCCACCTCCATTCCGACTTGGCGTGACACCCGTTGTAGCAACGTCGTTGCGGGTCTGTGTTTACTTCTACTTTTTTGCGTCCCCAGAGTATGAACGGTTTCATACATCCTCCGGCATCGGTGGGAGCGGCATCCAGTGCGTCGGATTTGGTACGCTGATAGTGCTCGGACAGTACCACATCTCCGCGAGGACAAGCCAGAAACACATGTACAGCGCCCCACTTTCGTGCGCAAAAAACACAGTACCATCCATCGGCGCTTCGCTGATCGGCAACCACTTCGGCATAACCGCCGCTTCAATGGCGCGGGCGTATTCAACGAGTACCTCCATTGAACATGGAACGTCGTATAGCTCTTCCGGTACAAGGTTCATAAGCTCATATTCAGGCAGCATAAAATTCATCCCCTACAAGCTCTTTGGTCACCCACTTAACGCTTTGCGCAAACTTCAGCGCAGCCTCTTCCTTTGCTTCTTGCCGTGCAGCGCGTTCTACAGCGCGAGCGAAATCTAAATACGACATCGCATAAGCTTCGGTCTCGACGCGCCAAATTTCCTGTATCTGTTCATTGGTCAGCATGTTTATTTCTCCTTTCAGTTTTCAATTCGCGTCGTAGCGTGGTTACAAGATTTTTGAGCACTCGAATACCTTCAACGTAATCGCCCGCGTAGGAAACGTCCTCAAGCACGGTATCTATGCGTTTCAGCAAGTCTATGTTGTCGGCGGCTTGGGTATCTTCTAGCGCCTGCTTCGCGCAGAGTTCGCCGTAGGCGCGCATTTGATCGTGGGTGAACAGCCCCATGCAGTCAGGGCTAGGCAACGGCGGCAGGGTTATGGTGTCAGTCATTTATTTCTTCCTTCTATTTCTTCAGGAAAATTACGGCGAGTAGAACAAGCACAATCACATATGCCAGCGTGAACGTCAGTGCTTTCATAAGTTCGTCGCTCACAAAACCCACCTCCCGCTCGCCCAGTAATCTCGCCCGTTTCAGGCTCGGCGGCTCGTAATTCACAAGCTGCTGTGCCAACTTCTCGCACTCGGCTTCACAGTATTCAAGCGTTCGCACCGGCGCGTTCGGGTCTTTCACAAGGTTAAATATCGGGTTGTCGGAACCGTCTTGAACATGATTGCAGTCAAACCCGAACCACCATTCATCAGACGCTCGCGGAAGGTTGCCAACCGCATCATTCGCATATGTAAGCCCGCCATGCACATCAAAGTCTGAATCCAAATAGTCTTTTCCGTGTAAAACATGTCCTTGAGAGACACAGACATAGCCGCAGCGGTGACTTCTCATAACGTAAAAGACCGCCGCCGCAAGTCCAGCTTCTGTTACCCACGTTCTTTCGCAAATCACTTCGTCCATAGCCATATTTTCTTACCTTTCCCAAAGCAAACTGAAAACAGTAATCACGCCAATTACCCCAACCGCAGCACCGATTAAAAACCAGATCAAGGCCATCACGCTTCTCTCGCTTTCATCATCGCGTCGGCCATGATGTACGCGGTTTTTGCGAGTCGCACTTCGGGCGGGTCGGTGAAGTAGTCGTGGTCTTTTGCAATCGTGGCGGACACAAAGTCAAAGGTCTCCGAAACCGGCTCTGTGATGAGCGCGGTCAGCGCAGCAATCGCTATCTTGTCGCGTAGAACCCCGTGCAGAGATTTCGGGCGCGGCAACGAGTCGTATCTGTCGTATCTGTCGTGCGTCGCGTAGGCGAGGATGTCTGTCATTTTTAGCCTCCATAAATAGGTGCGGCTTCAAGCATGAGTGCGTAAACAGTGCTCGGTATGCCAGGCTCTGCTGTGATGCCAGCGGTAACCATCGCTTCCGTCGGTTTCTTCGGCACTAGTTGCCAGTCGGGAGGAATACTCCGACCAATCTTTACGCAAGCCAAAGCCACCGCTGATTGCGCCAGACTTATTTCGTTCGGCGTGAGTTCGCCAAGATGCAAGCGCAAGGTGTCCGGGTTCATGAGTTCGAGGAATGTCATGCTGCCGCCTGTTTCGTCGGTGCGATCAGCGCCTCAACGTGCTGACGGGCGGCTTCTTCGGTTAGATGGAGGAGGCCGAGAGCGAGCCAGCGTTGCATGAAGTCCTCTTCGCGCCATGAATAGCGCACAATCCCGGGATCACTAGCCGGAGAAACTACATACACATTGTCATTTACCGGCGGCGCTTCTCGCAGAGGTTCGGGGACTTCTATGCCGTTGATAAGGACGGTGCGCGGTTTGCGGCGATACATGCAAGCGATATCCCACTGCGGATGTCGTGTAAGGTCTTCCCAAGTGCTGATGAACCCACACTCCCACCGTATCCAAGGCTTATCTGTCTCCGCTGCGTCCTCTGCGTAGAGGCGCATGTTCTCGGCATGGGGGTGCGCCGTTGATTTCGCAGCAAGGGTTAAAAGTTCTTGGTCGGTCATTTTTGTTCCTGTGTAGGTGGGGTGATTAGTTCCAAAGCTGCTGCCGGATATATCTGCACCGAGCCGGGGTGTTTGTCGCTTTCTACCGCGTAGCCTTCGGGTGTTTGTTCGGTGGAGTACGTTCCGACAATGTGCCCGCTCCAATACGAGCCTTTTATCTTTTGTACAAGGTCGCCGATGTTGAATTTCGTCTTGCGACGCTCGGCGTGTTTTTCGTCTTCCAGTGCGAGCAGGTGCGCTTTCATGGCAACATTACACAGCGCGTACTCCCCGTATATAAGCGGTTTACTCCCCATGTAAAACTTCCACGCGGTTTTGACGTGCTCAGGCGTAATCATGTCTGCCCTTTCAGTTTATGTTCCAAGTTTCCGATACGCTCCAATGCACAGCGGTAGTGTCGCGCGCCCCAGAGCCAGCAATCTTTGTTGTGCGTGCCTTGCCGTAGCTCTTCCTGATATTTCGCAAAGCCAAGGCGTTCTTTTTCCGCGGGGGGCAGGGCGCGGTAGTTTTCGAGGTCGGTCATGTTTTTAATAAATCTTGTGCCCGCTGGTGATGATGTCTTGCGCGGTTGTGCCGTCGGCGAAGGCGAAGCCCAACGCACGAGGCTCTTCGGTGTCCTCGTCTTCGTCACCGTCGTAGTCAACGATGATGCTTTGGTCTTGCGCGTTGGTGCTATACACGCCGTTAACGACGCCGCCGTGTACTGTGATTACGATTTTTCGCATGTGTTGGTGCTCCTTCAGTGATTGGTGTGCTTATTTCACAAGTCTTAAGGGTGGCCCGGAGTTCTGCGCTACCCACTTACGCAGTTCCTCCGCGTCCTGTTTGTGCACAGTCCAGAGTATGTGAACTCCTTGCACGTTCTCTCCGCTAATCCATGTTTGCTGCACGGGCAGCCCCCGGTGATTTAAGTATCTGGAGAATTTTGTGGGGGAGGTTGGAACATTCCCTACGCAGTAGCTAAACAGGGTAAAAAGAGCGTCGCGCGAAATTTTCAGCTCGGTGCGGCAAGAGTCAGTATTAGGGGCGCGCACTTTATACGAGGCAAAACTGTCTATAAGCATTTTCGCAATATCCAGTATCACTTGCTGGTAGTTGTTTGCGGCTTCAAACGAGCCGTACACTATCCCGCCCTGCGGGCGCTCGCGGAAAAAGAACATAAAGTTCCCTTCTTTAAGCGCGCGAACAACTATGTCTGCCGAAGTTTTTGAAATGTCTGTAAGGTCCTGCCGCCAGTCGGACAGGTTTACAGTGGCGGCTTGCTGCACGTTTGCTGTTCGGCGCATGATGTACTGCATCCAGTAGGGAAGCTCTTCGTGTATCGCGCGAATGTCAGTACCTGTGAATGCGAGTTTTTCATGCTGAAAGGCGCCCACGTTGTACCGACGGTCGTTTTCATCCAGATATATGGGTTCTCGACTATTGGTGGAGAGGATGAAGTTGGTGTAATTTGGCGCCAGGTACAGATTTGTGTGCATAGCGCGCATATCCAACGGGCTGTCAGTGATCCACCGCCGCAGGCGACTCTGTGCTTCAGCGCGGTAAGCCGTTTCGGATAACTCCACTTCATCTATGGACATGATGAGGCTGGTTAATAAATCTTCGTTGAACCTCTCTTTCAACATGTCGGCGTTTTTACTCTTCACATAGGCTTTGCCGAGCGTGGGGGCGAGAATGTGGTTTATCAGCGTGCCTTTGCCTGTGCCTTCTGTTCCCGACAGTATCCATGCGGTCTGGGTTTTGCAGCGGTGTTGGTAGATCACGGCGAGCCAGTTTAAAAAGTGGTCGCAGGTTTCGTCGTTGAGTCCTCGTGCAACAACGTGCTTTATGAGATGCGCGATGGTGGGGAAGCCTGTACCGAACTCCGGGGTCTCGCCTGTATAAGCTGCCGCTTCACGCATGTAGGCGGTGGGGACGTATAAGTTCACGCGGTGGTTTTCTGCATCTACCACGGCCTCGTCGGTAGGGTCGAAGAAAATTTCACCGTCGGGAAGTTGGTCAGGCGCGCGACTGCCGCGACTGCCGTAAAAAGCAGCGATTTTTGTGGTGTTGGAAGCGGTGCTTACATTTAACTCATATGTATGCGGGTTCCACAGAATGTTGTAGTAGGTGTCTGACTTGAAGTCACGGAAGGCGAGCAGTGTTTCGCCTTCGGTGGTTTTTTTCGTGTTGTGCTTGCGCTTTTCCGCATAGTACGTGGGAAGTAGTTCACGGGTTCTAAAATGTTCTTCAGGATGCTTAAAACAATAAATATATTCATAGTCTCCAACCGGGTGGTAGTAGCTCCACGAATCCCCACCGTTGAGATTTAAATACACGAAACCACGCGCTTCGCGCACCCCGGTGATGACTGCTTCTCCAGGGTTGGTGATAACGTACTGCGACAGGGCAGTTCTGTCGCGTTCAATGCGTATTGCGTTTGCGCGGCGTTTCGGCAAGCCTTGCGCTTCGCGCAGAGTATTTAGGAGCTGGTGCGCTTGTGTTGCCACAGCTTCTGCCTTGATGTTGGCGAGGCGTTCTATCGGGATGGTGTCGTGGACACGTTTTACATATTGGTAGCGCTCTGTGTCTTTGAGCGGCGGTTTAATGCCGTTGAGCACGGGGGGTGCGATGTAGAGCAGTTTGTCGTTTTGGCAGGCGGTGATGTCGAGCGGCCAACTGAGGACGGCGTTCGTCGCGCTTAGTTCCACAGCATCATGCAGCCCTTTTGTGTTCAGGTTTAAAAGTTGCAGCCATGTTTTCAGGTAGGGGGCGGGCATGGGGTGGCTGAGGAGCATGAACACATGGCAGCGCAGGCGTGCTTCCGGTGTGGGGGTAATTCCGTGGGACGCGGAGTATTGCACGATGTAGCTTACATCTGCGAGCGGGGGGATTTGTTCCATTGCTTTTTCAACGGAGGCGTAGGGGGCGTCGTCGAAATCAAGACAGACCCACTTTGTCGGCGCGCTAGTGTCGGTGTGTCCGGCGCGGGATTCATTGGTGAGATCGCGGGCGAGAGTTCCTTTGAGCAGACAATGACCGTTGAGCGCATGGGCTTTGATCTGCGTGTGGAGATCTGCGAGCGTGGTGATTTGCTCTTTGAACGAGGTGAAGTTTTTGACGGGAGGGTAGTTGCTTTTCTCAATAGCGCCGTCTTTCAGTGTGAACGTTTTTGTGAGTGGTACGTCCGAGCCAAGAAAAAATATGTCCATCGAGCTGTGCTCCAAAAAGTATATTTTTAGGGAAAAGCTGATGCCTTTCAGCGGTTGCGGCGTGACCATTGACGTTGAGAAGAGTTATCATCTAACTAACTCTTGCACGACTATCTTAGAGCTAAATCGGGGGCGATGTCCAATAGAGATAGCCAATCGGTTTTGATTTTCGATAGCTTTTTGCACTGCTAGGAGCACACAGCGACCACATAGAAGTTCGAGCCTTGGACAGGGACGGATGAAAATCAATACTTGACTAAATTGAAGGGGTTTATTTTCGGGGGCAAAAAGCATAGAACATGGCCGGGGCGAGCTTCTATATTTTCGTATCCTTCTATGTAAACTTCTATGGAGGTATCTTATTGTTTTATATATGTTTATTATATATATTATAGAACTTATAGAAGGATATATATAAATTAGTTATACAAAAAATGATATTTTCATAAAACATGAAATCACTATAGAGATAAAAGTTTTACAAACTTCTAGGATTTTTGCAGTCTTTTCAGGCGCGGAAAGTAACTCTCGTTCCTCGTCCCCAGCAAAAAGTGTATTGCCACAAATACATTTATCGTTGCTCGTAGCTCCCCGTCCTCAGCCCCCCGTAAAAAATTCCCCGCTCGTCGCGCCCGGCGCAAACAAACATGTCCCTCCGATATATCTTACAGAGTGCGAAGTTCGTAGCTCAAAGTTCGTAGCTCAAAGTTCGTCGCGCAAAGTTCGTTGTGTAGAGCACGCGGCTCCGTAGATCGCTGCTCGTGGAGCCGCGTGCGTGGGGTTAGGCTGCGGCGCGGCGCCCGCGGGGTACCTTGCCCCTTGTCGCGTCGCGCGAGGCGCTGGGCGCGTCGTGCTCGGCTTCGCCGAGCACCAGCCCGGCGCAGAACGAGTACACACTCTTGATGCCAAGCCAGAGGACGTCGCCCGTTTCACCGGCGGCTGTGCCCAGGGTGCGTCGTACTGCGCTCCCGGCACTGCGAGCTTTGAGCGCGGCGATGTTGATGGTGGTGTCTTTCATGATGATGCTCCTTTCGGTGTGTGAGGGTCGTGGTGCGCAGCACGCAGCGCACAGGGCGATGTACATCGTGCATAGCTCTGCGGCTTGCGTGCTGCGCGCGTAATGCGTAGTTCGTCAGTCGGTGCTTCTCATGGTGCTGCTCCTTTCTGCGCGGGCGTAGCGCGTTAGACTGCGGGCGGGGATACCCAGGGTCAACCAGCCTTCGTTCGACGATCACAGCGCTTCCTGTGCAGTCTGTCACGCCATAGCTTCGTGGCTCGTAGCCCCTTGGCGATGTAGTGCAGTGGGTAGGGCTGGTTGTGGGTTGGTGTATGCGCGCGAAGCGCGAAGTGGTGAGACATAGTATGCCGCTCCATGTAGTAGTGGGGTGAAAAAAGGTGCCGAGCTTGGTGTTGGGGTTAGAAAGGAAGCGGGGGATGCCCGCTTCCTTCTACTACCTTGCTACCTTACAGCGCTGCGCCTACGCGTCGCGTCGTCTTGGCGATGAGGTCCGCTTTCAGTTTCTCGGCAACTTCGTCGCTGAGATTGGAGGCGTCAATGATCGCTTCAATCGCGGTGATGGCGCTCGCGGAAGCCACTGCCATTTTGGCGTGTACCACGGCTTCTTGAGCTTCGCACTCTGCCTCTTCGATGATGCGGTCGAACTGTTTGAGTCTGGCTTTGTGTTTGCCCTTCACATCGCGCTGCTCGAGAGCGTCCCACTGCTCCTGAACAGTCTCGTGCGTTGTGGCGTCCGGGTAGTCCTTGTGGGGCTTCTCAAACGCTGTCAGCTTGGCGAGACGCAGCACTGCGCGCTCCGCATCGAGTGCGTTGACGAGTCGCTTGACCTGAGGACTGGTTTGCATCGCGATGAGATCGTTCTCGATGTTGTATGGCATGTCGTCGTGCTTGATGTACGAGGAGAGCATACGTTGCAACGTGCGCGAGGCGATGCGGTCAGCAGCGATCTCAAGACCGAGCGAGATGTCAGTGCCGAAGTCCTCGACAAGCTGCGGCTCGCCGTCATCGCTCATCAACCATTCGCCCTTGTTGATGAGTGATTGACGCGCCCATGCGTAAGGGTGAGCGCTGGTGGCGACGCGTTCAAGATGCACCTCGTCGTTTTCCAAGAGGCCTTCTTCGCTGTTGTAATACGCGTCGTCGTAGCTGGCGTAGGAGGTGCCAGCTTCAACATAGCGCGCAATGCTTTGCAACCAGAAGAGCTGTCTCAGGTACGCGGTGCGGTGCTGATTCATGCTCTTGGTGAGCATCTCCTCCGTCTCTCCGGGGCGATACTCGCCGCTGTCGCGCCGTTTGCTATACCACGTGTACTGATTGTGGTTGTAGCGCGCTGCGCCATAGACGATGCTGACCTGCGCGCCTTTGAACGCGGAGAGTTGGTCGAAGGTGGCCGGGTTACTGGCTACATTGAGGAGAGTGTTGGTGATATACTGAATACGATGGTTCATGATGCGTTTCCTTTCTAGGAAATATGAAACATTGCCGCGCGGAGAAATTCCGTGCGGGGTACTGCGCGCGCTGTTCTGCGTGAACAGAACAGCGCGTTTGACAATGAGGTTACTCATCGTCAAGGCGGTGGGCTTTGCTCACCGCCTTTCCTGCCAGCCAAAAACTTTCGTCTTCGTCTGTGTTATCCCCTTGCTCGTGCATGAGGATGGACTCAGGGTTGCCATCGAACGTGGCGAACACGTCTTCAAGGCGCTCGTAGTGCGTGACTTCTATTTGACGAGGGTCGTCCATGATTACTTCTCCTTTGGTTGGTGAAACAAAAAAGCCGCGATGAGCGGCGGGTTGGTGCTGCGTGCTTCAAGCTTTGGCGCGGCCAAAGAATGTGCCGAACAGGAGCGCGGCGATCATGGCGGTGAAGCCGCCTGTCATTGATCCGCCGTGCAGCCAGAATACGAGGGTGAAGACGCTGGCTTCGATGATGAAGCCTCGGATGTTGAGCGTCACGAGTTTGTGCCACATGCTCCAGAGTCCGAGGAACATGATGACGCCGTAAATTACGGGCATGGCGTCGAGGTGGGTGAGTCCGAACATGATTACTTCTCCTTTGGTTGGTGGTGCGGCTAGATGAAGCGAAAAAACTGAGTGCGAGCTGCTGTTGTGTTAGGTGCGTAGCTTCCGAGCTGCTTGCACAGCGCTTTGTTACGGGGAAGATCCGGCGATACGCCCCAGTAGTTGAACGCCATTTCCAAGGCGGCGGTCTCGTAGCCCCCGCGCATATCGTCGGAGGAGGTCTCGCCGCAGCGCTCGCAGTGCGGTATAAACGCCCAGCTTATGTGCTCGAATGTCTCGGTTAGCAGCGAGACGCATGTCAAGATTTTTACCGGCTTGTATGTGGTCTTTCCTCCACACAGCCAGCACGAGGGTGGTTCTATCAGCATTTCAATGTCCTTTCCGTTGGTTGATGGCGTCGAGTGCTACGAGTACGATGCCCAAAAAACTGGCCGCGATGTACGCGGCCAGTTCCCAGTCAGTCAGTGGTATTAAAGTCATCGTGCTTGCCTCCAGAGTTTCGGATGACAAACTCGGCTGCCGATGTGCCAGCCACGACAGACTTTGCATCTGTGGTAGGTGTGTTTCATGATTGCTCCTTAGTGCGTGATGTAGAAAAACATGTACAACAGGCTGTACACGACGAGCGTTGCTGCGATGTCTTTGACTGTTTCCATTTGGCCTCCTTAGATGTAGGTGAGTGTGAGTGTGACGCGGGGGTCACAGAGCTTTTGCATTTGCGCGTAGAGCCTGACGCCTTCCGCGCAGTTGAATATGGCGATGTTGACTTCGCCAGTTGCTGCATTGGTTGATTCGATGACGACCATTTGATTACTCCTTAAGTTGGTTGAGGTTGGTGTTACTGTTGTTGCATGGCGGCAAGCATGAGCTGGACAAGCTCGGGTGCTGCCTTGTACATCTGGATCAGTTCTTCCGTGGTGTACTCCACAGTGAGGTCTGTTGCTTCGATTTGGATGGTCTCTGTTTTGAGGTTCTTGATGCTGATGTTGAGTTTCATTTCATTGCTCCTTAGATGAGGATAAGTGAGAGTGTTGCGAGTACGACGATTGTGGCTACGATCAGATCAGTTACTTTGATTTCCATTTCATTACTCCTTTGAGTGGTTGAGGTTGGTGTTACTGTTGTTGCTGTTGCTGTTGCTTGGTGGTGAGTCCTTTCCAGAATCCACCGAGGAAGCTGGTGGTGACTTTGGTGGTGAGGACTGCTGCGTTTTTGGTAGCGATGGCTGCTTTCTGTGTGTACTCGCCAGCGACTTGACCGTTTGCTGCTGCTTTGTTTTGTTGCATGATGACTACTCCTTCAAGTTGAGTGCCTAGCCCAGGCACAAGGGACCCTCTTTCTGTGAAGCTGAACCCGAATCCGAAGTGGGTACGTCTTTTTGTGGGAAGGGGATAGAACGTCGCGCGACGTTTTTCGCACGAATCTCCCAGTTCGTAGTTCGTAGCCCTTACCTCCGTACCCACCAGCCCAGACCCCCTTTCCAACTTCGCGCCAAGAAATCCGAACTACCCCCGGCCTTCACAAAACACGAAACCCCGCTATAATTTCTAACATTTTCTAACGAAGTCTCACCACATGCCCCACGCGCAATCAGCAGTGCTCGACGAACCTCCTGCCAAGCTCACGGCTCGTCAGGCGGCGTTCGTTGATTCCGTCATGGAGGGGAAAACTCCGAGCGCCGCTGCTGTCGCCGCCGGATATTCTGACCAATCCGCCGGGGCGTCCGTGATGAAGTCCGAAGCGGTGCAGCAGGAGATTGCGCGCGCCCGCAAGGAGCTGACCGACCTGACCTTGTTGCGGCGGCTGGATGTGATTGAGGGCTTTATTGACGGCATTCGTGTCGCCAAGCTCATGAGTGACGCGGGCAACATGATTCGTGGCTGGGCGGAGATTGGAAAAATGCTTGGGCACTACGCGCCAGAGGTGAAGGAAATGAAGCTGACGCTCACGCAGGGACGTATTCGCTCGAAGCTCGAAGCTCTGAGCGACGAGGAACTTCTCGCCATCGCGGCTGGCGCGCGCGTGGTAAACGCGGAACCGCCCTCCCCTGCCTCCCTGCCCGCTCCCAACGCCCTGCCCGATACCTGATGGCTTCGCCAAAACAGAAGACCTGTCCGGCCTGCGGCATTGAGCGTGATCGAAGCTCATATATCGCCGCAGACGAGCGTTGCGGGTTGTGCCGATCTCTAAACACGCCTGTCCCTGCGCCTACCCCGACGCTCGACGCGCTTGGTTTCGTCGCGTCAGGCGACCCCTCCCAAGGCGACCCCTCCCAGGACGAACTGAACACCTTCCCCGCTGTTGAAATTGACTACAACTCGCCCACAGTGCAGGAAATGGCTGCGCGGGTGCTTGCGCGACGCTCGTTGCTGCACTTCATCAAGCGGTTTAAGCCGAAATACATGGCCGGGTGGGTACATATGGATATTTGCCGCCGGTTGGAGCGTTTTGTGCGCGACGTGGCGGCGGGCAAAGAGCCGAGATTGCTGCTCATGATGCCGGTGCGGCATGGAAAGTCGGAAATTGCCTCGCGGCACTTCGCGCCTTGGGTGTTGGGGCAGTTTCCCGACTGGGAATTTATCGCTGCGTCCGGCGCGCAGAGCCTCGCGCTGAGTTTTTCGCGCTATATCCGTGATTTGGTGCGAGACCCGTCGTACCACGCTGTTTTTTCCGGTATGCGGCTCGACCCCGGTTCTCAGGCCGTTGAAAACTGGGGTACTACGTCGGGTGGGGGGTATCTTGCCGCCGGTATCGGCACCATGATTACAGGCCGCGGCGCCCATATTTTGCTGATTGACGACCCTGTGCGCGACGCGGAGGCGGCGGATAGCCAGCAGCAGCGCGATGGGGTGTGGGAGTGGTATGTGTCCACCGCTTATACGCGGCTGGCGCCTGGCGGCGGTGTGCTGGGCATCATGACCTGGTGGAATGAGGACGATTGGGCGGGGCGTGTGCAGCAGTCCATGCGGACTGGTGACGGCGACATGTTCGAGATCGTGAAATACCCGGCGATCAACGATCAAGGCGACGAGTATCTGCTGCCTGATGACAACATCATCCAGCTACCGCCCGGCTCGGAGATCCCCGAGGGATCGCGCATGACGCGGCCTTTCAAAACAGCACTGCACCCGGAGCGATACACGCTGGATGCGCTGCTGCGGCGCAAGGCGACGTACTACGCGCTTGGTCAGCAGCGCTGGTGGTCGGCGCTCTACCAGCAGAATCCGACGCCCGAGGAAGGCGCGTACTTTACGCGCCGCATGTTCCGCACCTACGAGCACGAGCCGCAGCGCCATCAGGCCAACATCTACCAAGCGTGGGACTTTGCCATCACCGAGGGCGAGCAGAACGACTGGACGGTGGGCTGCACCGTGCTGCAAGACGCGCACGACAATATCTACGTCCTCGACGTGACGCGCTTCCGCTCTGGCGATGGCATAGACGTGATGAGCACGGTAGTGGAGTACGCGCGGCACTGGAACCCGGTGCTGGTGGGCGTGGAGGACGGACAGATATGGAAGGCGCTGGAGAGCACGTTCCACCGTGTGTGCGAGGAGAAGCGGTTCTACCCAGCCCACGAGGTGCTTAAGCCGTTTACTGACAAGCTGGTGCGCGCGCAGCCACTCAGGGGGCGTATGCAGAGCGGCAAGGTGTGGTTCCCGGAGCGTGCCGAGTGGTACGACGAGCTACGCACTGAGTTTCTGCGATTCAACGCGGGTGGGAAGCACGATGACCAGGTGGACGCGCTTGCGTGGGCTATACGGCTCACGCTGAGCCGTTCCGCGCCTAAGGTCACAGACGCGCCGGTGGCTAAGAGCTGGCGCGACAAGCTGCGCTACCTCGGGCAGGGTTCAGGCGGGCATATGGCGGCGTAACCGCTCAAAAACCTGCGAGCGCAGGCGCTACTCCCACTTGTCTTTGGCTTTGGCCTCCCTGACAGTCTGCCACTGCATGTTGCACGGCATGTCCGCGCCGCCGCGCTTGAGCGGGACGATATGGTCTATCACATAGCCTGGGCAGGAGCCTTTGGTCTTGCCGGTGGAGGGGCATGGGTGGAGTTGTTTGAACGCCCGCTTGGCATCGTGGCTGCGGAGGATTTTGCCGTTCTTGTCGCGCTGCACGACACCTGCGCGGGGGCACATGCCCTCGTCTGCGAGCGCGGGGGGAGGGAGCAGCAGCAGGAGTATCACAGCGAGTATTTTCACTCTTGCATAGTACCCTGCCCTTATTCGCGCCACAAGATATGGTGGTTGCCCTTGACACTCTAACGTAGTCTGTCATAATCTGACAAACTTTCCCGGAGGGCTGTCATGGCTGGTTCAAGCACTGCGATGGGGCAACTTGTCATGTTGCTGTTCCACGCGCGCACGAACGCGCACGTTCTGCACTTGCAGACACGCTCTTACGCCATGCACAAGGCGCTCAACGATTTCTACGATGCTGTTGTTCCTCTGGCCGACGGACTGGCCGAGTCGTTTCAAGGGCAGTACGGCCTTATCCCGGAGTTCCCTGCCAAATACACGCCGCACGACACGCCTGACGCGCTGTTCACCGCGCTTGTATCGTGGTTCGCCGAGCATCGCTCCGAGTGCGGGGCGCCCGGCGACACGCACCTCCAGAACCAGATAGACGAGGTTGTCGCGCTGGTGCGCGAGACCCAGTACAAGCTGAAATTTTTACGTTAAGCCACGCCCATGCCCGTCAACGAACATCTCGCGCAGGAACAGTTTTTCCGGTACCGCTTCATGGCGGACAGGGGGCATTACAAGTTCCTCCAGAAGGCTGACCGCTGCGACAAGTTTTTCGCGGGCGACCAGTGGGAGATGAGTGACCTTAACCGGCTGAACCTCCAGCGCCGCCCGGCCATCACCATCAACAAGATTCTCTCCACGCTCTCCACGGTGATGGGAGAGCAGATTACGAACCGCTCCGAGGTGATATTCCGCCCGTCCAACGGTGCGTCGGCAGAGACTGCCGAGGCGCTGACGAAGGTGTGGATGCAGATTGTGCAGAACAACCAGCTTCCGTGGGTGCGCTCCGAGGTGTTTGACGATGGCATCATCCGCTCGCGCGGGTTCTACGATGTGCGTATGGACTTCAGCGACAGCATGACGGGCGAGGTTCGCATCACCACGCTAAACAGCAAGAATGTGATTATTGACCCTGATGCTGAGGAGTATGACCCCGACGCTTGGAACGATGTGATTGTGACCAAGTGGCTCACGCCGCAGGACATCGCCGTGCTGTACAACGAGGCCGACGCCGAGCTTTTGAAGGATCGCGCGGCGAGCTTGTTCCCTTACGCCTACGACAGTATCGAGGTGGTGCGTGACAGGTTCGACGGGCCGGGCTTTAACAACAGTTATTTCGGCATCATAGACCCTAACGCAGTGCGTCGGAACGTCCGCGTGCTTGACCGGCAGTATCATCTGCTCGACAAGCAGCTTCACTTCGTTGACGTGGAGACGGGCGACATGCGCCCTGTGCCCGAGGGCTGGGGGCGTGACAAGATCGCCGCCGTGCTGGAGAAGGCGGGCGGCACGATCAGCACGACGAAGAAGCTCGTGAAGCGTGTGCGCTGGACAGTGACGGCGGACAATGTGGTGCTGCACGACGACTGGAGTCCTTACAAGCATTTCACGGTGGTTCCTTTCTTTCCGTACTTCCGGCATGGCACGACGGTCGGCATTGTGGAGAATCTGCTCGGCCCGCAGGAGGTGCTGAACAAGGTCACGAGTCAGGAGCTGCATGTGGTCAACACCACAGCCAACAGCGGCTGGAAGATCAAGGCCGGGGCGCTGCGTAACATGTCCGTGGAGGACTTGGAGGATGTCGGCGCGACGACCGGGCTGGTGCTTGAGCTGGATGATGTGAACTCCGCTGAGAAGATCGCGCCCAACCAGACACCGCAGGGGCTTGACCGCATCAGCTACAAGGCGGAAGACCACATCAAGACAATCTCGTCGGTGTCCGACAGTATGCAGGGCTTCGACCGCGCGGACGTGGCTGCCAAGGCCATTGCCTACAAGCAGCAGCGCGGCTCTGTGAACCTCGCCAAGATGCAGGACAACCTTGAGCGCACTGACTATCTGCTTGCGCGTAACGTGCTTGACCTCGTGCAGGCGTTCTACACCGAGCCGCGCATCATCCACATCACACACGACGACTTGCTGAAGGAGCCTGAGCAGATTGAGGTGAACCAGCAGAACCCGGAGACGGGAGAGATATTGAACGACCTCACGCTCGGTGAGTACAACATCACGATTACAAGCACGCCGTATCGCGCGACGCTTGAAGATTCGCAGTTCGAGCAAGCCCGTGCGCTGCGCGAGATCGGCGTTGCCATACCTGACAACGTGCTGATTGAGAACAGTCGCCTCGCGCGTCGCGCGGAGATTGTGAAGCAGATGCAGAGCCAGCAGGAGTCGCCGGAGGCGCAGCAGCAGGCAGAGTTGCAGGTGCGCGCGCAGCAGGCGGAGATTGCCAAGACCGAGGGCGAGGCCGAGGCGCAGCGCGCCGACAGCCAGCTCAAGATGGTGCGCGCGCAGAAAGAGGCAGCGGAGCTTCAGGCAGACCCCGGCGCGGCGGCGCAGGCACAGCAGCAGACCGAGCGTGCCAAGGCGGAGATGGAGCACCAGCGCGAGGTGGAGAAGATGAACCGCGAGCACGCGCTCAGGACGCGCGAGCTGGAGGCGAACATCGCCATGAAACGCGAGGAGATGGCGCACAACATGCAGATGAAGCGCGAGGAGCACGCGAGCAACGTCCTCATGAAGCGGCAGCAGGCAGCTATGGCGGCGAAGCAGTCCGAGCAGCCGCAGGCGCCTGAGACGCCGCGCACACCGCGCACACCGGCAACGCCCGCGACACCACATGCACCGGCGATGCCTGCGACACACTGATTTTTTACACGCACAGGAGAGTACACAGTGGCTGACGAGATTATTAATCGAGGCGACGAGCTGGAGACCAAGACTGACACCCCCCCGGAGGTCACGAAGGAAGAGCTGGAGGCCGCAGGCGCGGCGGGCAAGGAAGGAACGGAGGCCGGAGCCGGTAGTGATAAAAGCGGCGAGGGAGAGCCTCTCCGCGACGACAAAGGGCGTTTCATCCCTAAGGCGGCGTTCGACGAGCGTGTTGGCAAGGAACGTGCTGCGCGTGAGGCGGCAGAGCGCCGCGCGGCTGAGCTTGAGAGGCAGGTAAACGAGCGCGCCCGCTCAGTCAGCCTTGACGCGCTGGAGAAGGAGATTGGCGCGCTTGAGGAGAAGCTGGAGGATGCGCGGCTAGACGGCAAGAAGGAAGAGGCGCTGCGCTTGTCGCGCGAGCTGCGGCAGAAGGAGCGCCAGCTTGTGACCGCCGAGAGCGACCGGCTGAGTAACGAGGCGCGTGGCGCGGCGCGTGAAGAGATGCGTATGGAGCTGACCATCGAGAAGATGGAAGGACAGTATCCCATGCTGCGCGAGGGCGCGGAGGAGTACGATCAGGATGCTGTTGATCTGGTGTTGGCGACGCAGCGCGACCTTGTGATGCGCGAGCATATGTCGCCCTCGCGCGCGCTGGAGGCAGCGGCGAGCAAGGTCATGGGGCGCTTGATGCCCGCAGCTAGCGACGGTGGCGCGCCGGCCAAAGGCTTGGCTGCCGGGTTGCAGTCTGGCGACCGGCGGACAGAGCAGGTCGCGAAGAATATTGATGCTGCCAACCGACAGCCCGCCAGCACCCGCGCGAGCGGGTTGGACAACGACAAGGCTGGTCAGGTCAAGGAAATTCCTGACGCAGGCGCGCTGTCATTCGAGGAGTTCAGCGCGCTTCCCGCGGCGACCAAGGCCAAGATGCGCGGGGATTTTGTTTGATGCGGCGTTCAGCCGTTTGGCAACGGTGGTTTGTGACTTTGGAGGGAGGTGATCCGTATGGCTTGCAAGGGTAAAGGCAAAGGTAAAGGTAAAGGCGGCGGTGGCAAGAAATGTTAGGAACTCTTAAACGGGTGTAGGTCTTGTCCGGGGGAAACCCCGGCTTTTTTAGTGCTTGGCGGAACGCATCATAAGCTCCAGCAGTTTTTTCTGCGCCTCGCGCATGGACTCATCCGTGTAGTCTATGGTGGGGTATGGACTGCCGGGGCGATAGGCAGGGCACGCCGGGTTGCGAGTGGGGTCGTCGGTGTAGTGGACGACCCCCTTCGTGTCCACGCATTTGTAGAGCGTCTCGGTGGGGGGCACTTCGCCGTAGGCGGCGAGAGGAACCAGTGCCAGCAGGTATAACGCAGTTTTTTTTTTTTTTTTTTTTTTTCATACTCCTGATTATCCACGTTGCGGCGCACGCTGCAACACCCCCTTGACATCTAATTTAATCTAACGTACTCTGACATTAATTCGCATGGCGGCGGTGATACAGCGCCCGGCGCAGCTCCGTTAAAGGCTGCTTCTCGCGTGGGCATAGGCGAAACATGCCCCGGCTCGACCCCGTTAATAGTTGAACAACCCGCATGACGCAGCGACATCGCGCCTTTGTTTCTAACGAACTCTAGCAAGAGCGGTAGAGACGACCCTGTTCACTTTTAATAGGAGCGCCTGTCATGGCACTAACCAATTTTGGGTTGCTCACAAACGAGCAAAAAACCGCGTGGTCTATGGACTTCTGGTCTCAGGCCCGCAATCTGTCTTTCATCAACAAGTTTCTGGGCAAGGATTCCAACTCGATGATTCAGCACGTTACCGAGCTGAAGAAAACCGAGAAGGGTGCGCGCGCAGTTATCACATTGCTGGCTGATCTTGAAGGCGACGGTGTTGTCGGGGATCGCACGCTGGTGGGTAACGAAGAGACGATGAAGAGCTTCGATCAGGTGATCCGCATTGACCAGATGCGTAACGCCAACCGTTCCGAAGGCCGCATCGCCGACCAGAAATCCATCGTCAACTTCCGCGAGAACTCCCGTGACAAGCTGGCTTACTGGCTTTCCGACCGTATGGATCAGATCGCCTTCCTCACGCTGTCCGGCGTGCCTTATACCATGCGAAACAACGGCGCTGTGCGCGCAAGCCCTGAGCTTGCCGCGCTTGAGTTCGCCGCCGACGTGAAAGCGCCGACGAACCGTCG
This sequence comes from Azoarcus sp., assembly GCA_031285365.1. Taxonomy (GTDB): domain Bacteria; phylum Pseudomonadota; class Gammaproteobacteria; order Burkholderiales; family Rhodocyclaceae; genus WRNU01. The sequence goes on along the minus strand of JAITWP010000104.1, from coordinate 7,539 downwards.
TTTCGGTCGTTGGAACGGCACGGCCAAGCAGATCGAGTGGGGCACTGGCACTTCCGCCGTCGCCGGTGCTGACACGCCGATGTGGGAGCTGATGGTGCAGGCCAAGGCGTATGCCAAGGAGCAGTACATCCGTGGTGTGCGTGAGTCCGGCGGCGAGGAGACATTCCATGTGTTCCTGACCCCGCAGGCGATGGCGAAGCTGAAGCTCGACCCGACGTACATGCAGAACCTGCGTCACGCGCAGACCCGTGGGGACGACAACAAGTTGTTCTCCGGCTCCACCGTGAAGATTGACGGTCTGTATCTGCACGAGTTCCGCCATGTGTACAACACTTCCGGCGCCGCTTCCGGCACTGGCAAGTGGGGCGCGGGGCTGAACGTTGACGGATGCCAGATGCTGTTCTGCGGCGCGCAAGCGATGGGCATGGCGGATCTCGGCAACCCCGAGTGGGACGAGGAAGATTACGACTACAAGAATCAGGTCGGCATCTCCGTGGCGAAAATCCTCGGCTTCCTGAAGCCCCAGTTCAACACCCAGTATGGCGGCAACACCGTGCAGGATCACGGCGTGTTCTCCATCTACGCAGCTCAATAAGGAGGATTCATCATGACTGCATTGAAAGCATCTCGTACCGCGCAGTATCCGTTGCTGGCTGAGTTTACTTTCAGCTTCGACGATACGGCGGTTGATTCGGTGAACGGCAATACCAAGAGCTTCGGCACTGGCATTGTGTTTGACGCCATCCCGCTGCCTCCGGGCGCCACGGTGATCGGTGGTGAAGTTGCGGTGGAAACCGCCTTCGCCGGTGGTGTTGCGACGCTCGGCGTGGGCGACAGCCTTAACGCCACCCGCTATGGCGCCGCCGTGAATCTGGCTACTGCGGGGCGCACTGCCCTGACGCTGACCGGCTTCCGCGGTGCTGGCGAGAACGTGCGTCTCACCGTCACTGCGGCAGCCGCAACTGCCGGAACGGTGACTGTCCGTGTTATGTACACGGTCAAGAACCGCTCCAACGAAGTTCAAATTGCCTAGTGCGTAGGCTCGGCAGGGGGCTTCGGCTCCCTGCTTTTTTATCTTGAGGAGTCATCATGCCTTTGTATGTTCTCAACCGTAATTACACCCTGATGGGCTTTGGCCACGCGATCAACTTCATCAAGGGGCAACCCGTCAACATCCCCCCTTCTCTTGTTCTCGACGCGCAAAAAATCGGCGCGGAGCCGGTAGAAGGTGAGCGCGAGGAGATGCTGCCCGACGAGCCGGTCGTGCCGGTCGTGCCCGAGGGCGAAGCACGCGCGGCAGCACTTACGGCTGTATTCAAGTCCATAGACGCGCGCAAGCAGCGCGAAGATTTCACCGCGCAAGGCGTGCCGTCCGCAAAAGCGGTGTCTGATCTTGCAGGTTTCCACGTCACCAAGGAAGAAGTCGTGGATGGGTATCACGCCTACCGCGCCAGCCTTGAGGGTGCTGCGTGAACTCTGGCGAGCTGTACGCGGCGTTTCGCTCCGATGTTGCGGATACGGCGCAGCCGTATCTGTGGAGCGACGAGGAGGTGTTCCGCTACATGGCCGACGCGTACCGCATGTTTGTGCGGGATACTGGCGGCATTGCGGACTCGACCTCGGATGTGTGCCGGATACAGCTCATCGCGGGGAGCGCGTGGGCTGACCACGATCCGCGCATTTTGAAGTTCCGCGACGGCGCGACGCTGGAGTCGAGCGGGCGACAGGTGGAGCTTCGCAGCATTGAAAATCTGTCGCCGAGCGCGTTGTTTCTCAAGATCACCGCGCCCGGCCCGGTACGCTACATGGTGACCGGCGAGGAACGCAACAAGGTGCGTGTCGTGCAGATACCTGTGGAGGACGATGCCATACTCGTGCCTGTGTACCGCCTGCCGCTGGATGAACCCCGCATCGGCCAAACCAGTTTCGAGTTCGACGAGATTGACACGCACCACCACGAGCATCTGCTGCTGTGGATGAAAAGCCGCGCATATGGCAAGCAGGACGCGGATGCGTTTGACCGCTCCAAGCGCGATGAATACAAGACGGCGCACGACGCGTATTGCCTCAAGGCGAGCGCCGAGATGGCGCGGCAGCGGCACAAAAATCGGACGATAACTTACGGCGGGCTGTGAGACGTGGGGCGCGCAGAGCACAGAGCCGCTACGGAGAGTTTGGCGCTCAGGTTACTGGCGCGCCAGCAAGCATGGGTAACCGCCACCGAGCTTGCGACACAAAACGCTGAGTGCTGGCGCCCTCTGGCGCGCGCATTGCGCCGTTTGGTGCGCGACGGCGCTGTGCATCGCCGCGAGATCAGCGTCAAGGACGACTGCTTCCGCACGCGCGTGCGGCACGAGTACAAGCTGGTCGCCGAAACCCCCCTGCTCATCAAGGCGCCTCGTTTCGACCCTTCCAAATTCACCATCGTCGGCGTGCGAGTACACAAGGAGCCTATGTAATGAAACAAGACATCACCATACTTCAAGGCAAGACGTTCGTGCAGGTGCTGCGGTGGGAGACTGCGCCCGTCGTTTACCGTGCGGTCACCAACATCACAACCACCGCGCCGATGACGATCACAGCGCCGGGGCACGGAGCGCCGCACGGGTGGCGCGCTGCGGTCACCGGCGTGAAAGGGATGCACGAGGCCAACGCCGCGCACCTCCCCCCTTGGGATAACGAGTATCACACCATCACCGTGGTGGACGATGACACGGTGCAGTTCAACGCGGTTAACGCGGCACGGTATGACGAATACAAGGGCGGCGGGTATCTTCAGTACAACATGCCGCACGAGTTGACGGGCTATGTCGCGCGCATGAAAGTCAAGGATCGCGTCGGCGGGCTGACGCTGGCTTCCTTCACGGAAGCCGACATCGCCATAGACGATGCGGCCAAGACCATCACGCTCACCATCTCCGCTACTGCCACCGCCGGATATACATGGACAAAGGGTATCTACGATCTTGAGATGGAGTCGCCGACAGGTGTTGTGACGCAGCTTCTGCACGGCGCGGTGCGCGTGGTTGACGAGGTGACTGACTGATGTCCCACACCACGGTGCTGTTGCTTCATTTCGATGGTGCCGACGGTTCGACGGACATCAAGGACGAGACCGGCAAGCCCATCATGGCGGTCGGTGCTGCGAAGCTCTCATCCGCGCAGAGTATGTACAACGGCACAAGTCTCGCGCTCGACGGGGCGAGCGCCGTAGCGCCGCCGGCTAGCCGCATAGAGCACACTTTCGGCACGGGCGGCGCGACGATAGAGATGTTTGTGATGTTCAACACACCCCCTACGGAGAGTGGAGTGGTGTACAGCTTGTGGCGTTCTGCCACGGCGAACACACTTAACTTCAATATATTCGAGGGGCGCTTGCGTTTCGGTGTATCCGACGCGGGCGTGGCGGTGTCTGACGCATTGGAGTGGGAAACTGGGCGCTGGTACCACCTTGCCGCCTCGCGGTATTTAGCCGGCGAGCCTGGCAGCACAAACTGTTTTTATGTGTTCCGCGACGGCGTGCTGTTGTCGCCGCCCGGGTTTAGCGCTTCGTCCAGCAGTGGTGTTTCCAGCCCCGCATACGCCTCGTCGCCGATCATAGGCGAGAATATAAGCGGCTACATAGACGAGCTGCGCGTAACGACAGAAGGTCTTTATACGTCTGACTTTCTGCCTCCGGCGCACAGGTTTTTTTACTCCCGCATGAAGATGCCGTTGTTGCTGCGTTTTGACGGCGAGGACGGTGATGTAAACATCAAGGACGAGGCAGGCAAGTCGGTCGGTTTGTCCGGCACAGCGGCGTTGTCGAGCGCGCAGAGTCGCTTCGGCGCTACAAGCTTATACCTGGCAGGCGGTACGGCGGATATGGCATGGGTTCCGCCCGACACGTCGCTTAATCTTGTTGACGGGGATTTCACCGTTGAGTGTTGGGTGTACCCCACCTTGCTGAGTAGCACGGCACGATACCTGTTCAACAAGGACGGCGTGACTGGCCAGGCTCATCCGCAGTACGCCATATACGCCACAAACACGGTGACGATGCTATACATAGGCGATAGTCGCGGTGCTGTAAGCTATCAGCAAGTTTCCTGCCCCCCGCTGACGGTAGGTGTTTGGCAGCATGTAGCAATGGTACGGAAAGGCTCTGCTTTATTCCTGCTCGTTAATGGAGGTGTTGTCGGCAGTGCCGTGCAGACGATCACGATGGCGGACACCAGCAGGTTATTTTGCGTCGGCGGGGAGCAGCCTCTGAACTCCGGCACGCGTTTCGCAGGGTACATGTCCGAGTTGTGCATCACGCGTGAAGCGAAGTATGTTGGCGGGGGCGTCGAAGATTTTCCTGTGCCGACGGCGGCGTTTGACAGCAACGACCCGCATTGGAGCAACACGGTGCTGCTCGCGCATTTCGATGGTGCGAACGGCGGCACGGTGTTTCCTGATTCGGGGCCGCTCGGATTGGCGATGACTCGCGTAGGGAGCGCCACCACCAGCACGGCTGTAGCGACAACGATAGGCGGGGCGTTCCTGAATTGCCCGGGAGGAGCCAACTATATCAATATCGCCGACAACGGCGCGTTCGCGTTCGGGACAGGCGATTTCACGATAGAGATGTGGCTGTACATCCCCGCCGCCGGGTATCAAGGTGCTTTTTTGGACACGCGACCGAACAGCACACAGGGAAGCTATATTTGGTTCGCGCTGAACTCGTCCACACGACAGTTTATGCTCAGCGTCAACAACACTACAATCTTAAGCACGGCGCAAAACATATTCACACTCAACAAGTGGGTGTTCGTTGTGTTGCAGCGACGCGCAGGGACGCTAACTATCGTGGTTGATGGGGTTGTCAAAGGGCTTGTGCAAAACAACACAAATTTTCTCTCGCCTTCCACAGGCGCCAAGCTCGGGTACAACTCTTTCGGCGGTTCGGGCGGGGATAACTTTAACGGATACATAGACGAGGTTCGCGTGACCAAGGGCGTCGCGCGGTATGTTGATACAAGCGGCGGGGGTGTATTTAGCGCAGTACCCATAAACTTCGACGGCGAACCGACCGAACCAGTGACGCTGCTACTACGCTGTGATGGCGTTGAGGGACAACGCGCGGTGCTCGACGAGACTGGCTACTGCATCAACTCTGTCGGGTCTGGATCTTCAGGGTTTGTAACGACCACATTTGCCCGATCACGTAACGGCAGGAGTAGTTTGCAGATGAGTAACTACGGCCCGTGGGTGCAGCCGCGGGCTTCAGATGCCGCAGGCGCAGTATTTTTCTATCTGGGCGGGGCAAACTTCACCATCGAGTTCTGGGTCAATCTCGCGCGGAACGACGCGCTTACGGTTATTTTTGAGGGGCGTTACTCTGCGGATGGCGAGCGTATCACTATCGGGGTGAGCGCGGCAGGGACGTTGTGGGTGTACAGAAATCTGGTGTATGTCATAGCAGGCGATACGAAACTTGAACTTGGTGCTTGGTACCACGTTGCGCTGGTGCGGTATGCAGACGGGCTGCGCTTGTATCTTAATGGCGAGCAGGAGGGCAACACGCACCCGGCCAAAGGCGAGTTTTATATGGAGGAACGCATATTAATAGGCTCCGGCACAAGCGGACTATCCTACAATCTGCAAGGCCAGTTGGATGATCTGTGCGTAAGCCGTGGCATTGCGCGTTATATCCCTGACGAGATCCCCTCGTTGGTGCTAGAAGCGCCATTCCCCGCGGACAGCACAGACCCTTACTGGAGCAATGTCACGCTGCTGGCGCGGCTGGATGGTGTTGCCGGTTCCACCATATTTACGGAGGAGACTGGAAAACCAATTGCTGTAGTCGGCGCTGGCGTGAGTGTAAGCGCCGCACAGAGTCCTTTCGGCGGGACTTCGGCCTACTTTACCGGGGCGGGGTCGTTGATCGTGCCTTACAGCGCAGCTCTGAACTTGTCCACCGACGACTTTACTGTGGAGTGCTGGTTTTACTCCACGACGATGAGCGACACCTCTGCCTACACACCGATGCTTGTGCAGAAAGGCGGCGTTTACGGTGTCTATCCCCAGTTCAGTATTTTTCTCTATACCAGCGGGAAGTTAGCGCTACAGTACGGGATAGAGGGCGGGACTGCCTGGGGGCAGACGCTCACAGCCGCCACGACGGTGACGCTCAACACGTGGCACCACGTTGCACTGGTGCGCGTCGGTACACGCTGGCGCTTGTTTCTGGACGGAGCGCTGGAGATCGAAGCCACACAAACAGGTACTGTGACCGACGCAGGAAACAAGGCGCTCTCCATAGGCGGGCGAGACGTGGTGACTGGGAACAACGCAGGTTCGTTGTTTAAGGGCTACATCTCCAATGTGCGTGTCACCAAAGGTGTCGCACGCTACCCCGCCAAGACCAGTGACATCACTGTGCCGGACGCACCTCATTTGTTGCAGGGGCAAACACGCACGCGTATCTCCGGCACGGTGTTGGACGCTGGCGGCACGGTGACTGCGCGCCATCTGCGCTTGCATCGGCGCGACACCGGGCAGCTTGTGATGTCAACGGTGAGCGATCCCGAGACCGGGTATTACGAGTTTCTCGACCCTCCCCCGCTGGAGTTCTACGTCATCGCCGTGGATGACACAGGACAGTTCAACTCTCTCATCGCAGACCGCGTAGTGCGAGGCTGATATGGCCTACACGCCCCCCGCCTTCGATGCCGTCAACTTCGGCTGGAGCGGCAAGCTACCCTACACGCCGCCAGCGAGCGACGCTGTAAATTTCGGCCCGCAGTGGGATGACGAAGCGCCGCCAGCAATCCTAATAGTTGCCGCGAAGGGTGTATTCACAGCAGCAACAGCCGTGCTCAACGCCGCAGGCAGTGTTGTAGGCCCTGTGGGTGCTATAGGGCGTTTCGCGGGTAGCTCCAGCATCGTCGGCGTCGGGTATCCGATACGCGCTGTACCCGCGCAAAGCACGATCTCCGGCACTTCCACGCTCGCCGCCAAAGCGGTGCAGATGGGGGTGTTCTCGGCGGAAGGCAATATCACCGCTGCATCTGTGTTGACTGGGCGCGCGGTCTCGCCGACACGCGGTGTGTTCAACAGCTCTTCTACGCTCGCAGGGCGAGGCGCGCGCACAGTGGGGGGCGCAGGCGAGCTGGAAGGATGGTCGGAGCTGATTGGTGAGACGCTGCGGGTGAAGTTCGCAGCGACGTTCGCAGGCACCTCCACGCTGGAATGCGAAGGCGGCTCCGTACACGGTAAACAGGGATTTTTCTTCGGTGCAGGCTCGTTGCTGGCGGCGACGGGCTTCCACTCAGGCATCGTGGAGCGCGCTCCTCGACTGACCTGTACAGCCACATTGACGGGCGACACATACCGAGAGTTTTCGACGCAGTTCAACGATCCACAGTGGCCGTATGGCCCCGCGCCGTCTGGGCTTGGCTCGGTGTTCAACCCCTCCGTTGTAAGTGTCGGACTGCAAGCGCGCGCAGGGCAGTTCCCGGCGAGGAGATCCGGGGCTGTTGACGACCGGGAGATCAAGCTGACCGGCGAGGGTTA
>JAITWP010000086.1 GCA_031285365.1 Azoarcus sp. | reverse complement strand
CATGGCATCCGTTGGCATCTCCATCGCGCTTACCTTTCTATTGCTGAGGAGAGGTTAGCTTAATGTTTTTAGGTAATAACATGATTTATAAGGAAAGGATGTGCGCAAGAGACAGCCTTCAAGGGGAGGGCCAGGGTGGGGATGGTCTTTTCATTACTCACGCCCCGCCCGCACCAGATCGACTAAGCAGTAGTAGCAAGCAGTACTACCAATAACTGCACAGAGGACAAGACTCATGGCCGACAAACAAGAACTGGCTCAGAACGCCGAACAAGCGCTCATGACGCTGGAACAACTCAGCCAGACCCTGGAAGTCATGACCTGCGTGGTCGACCGCTTGAAGAACCACCTGACTCGTCAGCTTTCGTTGAATGCTGAGCTGTTTCAGGACGAAGAGAGACTACGCAAGGCGCAGGAAGCGGAGCGGGCTGAGGCGGCGAAGCAGTTACAGCAGGAGAGTTTTGTGGTGGAGATTACGCAGAGAGAGATGGAGGAAGGGACGAAGGGGAAGAAAGTAGTGCATTGAGCCCCACCCTCCACAACCTGAGCACCACCACCGCACGACGACGCCCCATCGTTTCCCTACGTGGGTTCTTCATGCAATCCGACTGAGAAAATCGGCGAACGCACCGGCGGCAACCGGCGCATTCGCCTAACCACGACTAGCCTTTCAAGGAGGCGTACGCGTGACCATGATGCCGGCACTTATTAGGCCGCACTCATGAAAGGCTCTTAGGGCATACAGATCTCGGTCAAACGTTTGATCCTTAGAGTTCCATTCCAGGTCAAAGGCTACTCGCCCTTTAGATCTTTCTCGTTGGTCATGATGTAAAGTATTCGTAGCCATTTCTAGCGAGAAGCTAAATCCTGTCTTTGACACGATCCCGCGGCTGGGCAAAGACGGCAAAGAAATCGGAAAAACTGTAAGAGCCAAATACGGTGCCAGCACAACATGGATGGGCAAGCTGCTGTACCGGCTAAACGCTGGCAGACACGGCGGCTGTCCCGTTCTAGTGTTTGGTATCACACCGAAGCTCATTGAAGATAGGAATTCATAATCATGACTAAGCCTAAGGCCGACACAATATTGGACGCAGGGCGCGAGTTATTCGCTCAGCACGGTGGTCGGCGCTTCCATACCATCTTACTTTGATGGCATCTTAAAGGTTAGACATTCATTTGCTCATGGTTTTCCCGTTCCCATGGATGTTCCTGGCCTTCAAGCTCCTGGAGTACTTGACTCTTCTTTTGTTTCTGATGCGATCACTTGTCTTGAGTTTTTCGCCTCCACTACAGACAACTTACTTGAACATTGAACCGCCCCGGGAATCGCGGAGGCTCACATGAGTTAACACACCGACATGGATGTACAACTGGATGGGCCTAAGACTTGGATGAGGCCCTCTTCTTAGCTCCCCTTCCGCACCAATCGACAGATCATCCTTTCATGAAGAACGACAAAGACTACGACCTCCCCTCCCCCAGCGCTCTCCGAGCCCGCCAGGCCGTAGAACTCGAAATCCTCTCCAAAACCGACCTCGGCTATAAAGCCCTCATAGACGACCGCTACGTCGGCCTGATCTACCACAGCGAAATCTCAACCCCCCTGAAAATCGGCCAATACCTGAAGGGCTGGATCAAGGCAGTACGCCCCGACGGCAAGATCGACCTGAGCATCACCCAACTCGACGAAGCGAGCCGCGATGCGTTGGAGGAGGCAATCATGGTTTATCTGCACCGCAAGGGTGGCAGTGCGCCGATCTCCGACAAATCCAGCCCGGAAGAAATTCAGAAGCTGTTCGGCACGAGCAAGGCCAATTTCAAACGCGCCATCGGGCGTTTGTACAAGAGCCGGCAGATCGTGATTGAGGATGCGGGGATCAGGATTGCGGGAGACGCGAAGGAGCCGGCGTCGCCCTGGTCGAAGGGTTAATCAAAAAAAAGCGCGGCCAAGCCGCGCTTTCTTTAGCGGTGAGGCTGAGGCAACGCCATCAGCCCTCGCGAGGGTTCACGCAGCGCGGATGTTGGCCGCCTGCGGGCCTTTGGCGCCCTGCGTAACCTCGAACTGGACGCGCTGGTTTTCAGCCAGGGTTTTGAAGCCGTCGTTCTTGATTTCGCTGAAATGGGCGAACAGGTCTTTGCCACCATCATCGGGGGTGATGAAGCCGTAGCCTTTGTCGTCGTTGAACCATTTCACGATGCCGGTTTGAGTTGCCATATCGATTTCCTTTAGGAGAAAAGTTGCCAGGACACGACGCGTGCCTAGCGTGTAGACGCGCAGAAAATCATCAAGAGGAATTCAACACAGCCGCCGACGGAACGCCGGGGTAGAAAGGGTCTAGGTGACGGTCTTGCACATTTAAACGCCGCACATACTACAGGTTTTCGTGGCCGATGTCTTGATAGATCGCAAAAATGCCCGTCAAACGCCAAAGACCGGCCGCGCCGGCCTATAATCCGTCCCCCGATTGCCGATACCTGAGCCATGCGCATCATCCTCGCCCCGATGGAGGGCCTCGCCGACGTCCACCTGCGCCGCCTGATCACCGCCCAGGGCGGCTTCGACTGGGTGGTGTCGGAGTTCATCCGCGTGCTCGATCACACCTACCCCGACAAGGTGTTCTATTCCATTTGCCCCGAACTGCTCCAAGGCGGCCACACCGCCTCCGGCACGCCGGTGCGCGTGCAGCTGCTGGGCAACCACATCGAGGCCATGGCCAGCAACGCGCGGCGCGCGGTGGAGCTGGGCTCGCATGGCCTCGACATCAACTTCGGTTGCCCGAGCAAGACGGTGAACCGCCATCGCGGGGGCGCCGTGTTGTTGAAGGAGCCGGAGACGCTGTACGAGGTGGTGCGGGCAGTGCGCGATGCGCTGCCGAAGTCCGTGGTGGTGTCGGCCAAGATGCGCCTGGGGTTCGACGACACGGCGCTGATGCTGGACAACGCGGCGGCCATCGAGGCCGCGGGCGCGGATGAACTTACCGTGCATGCGCGCACGCGCTTGCAGGGCTACGCGCCACCGGCGCATTGGGAGGAGCTGGGCAGAATCCGCGAGCACATCAGGATTCCGCTGATCGCCAACGGCGATATCTGGTCGGTGGACGACTATCACCGCTGCGTGGCGGCTGCCGGCACCGCCGACATCATGCTGGGGCGGGGCGCGGTGCGCTTGCCGACGCTGGCGCGGCAGATCCGCGCCAATCAGCCGATGGAGACGCCGTGGTCCAGCATCGGCATTCTGCTCAACAGTTTCTGGCAGGAGATCAGCGTGGCGCTGACGCCCAAGGATTGCGTGGGGCGCGTGAAGCAGTGGGTGAACTATCTGCGGCAGATCCACCCCGAGGCCGAAGCGCTGTGGCGCGCGATCCGGGAGGAGCGCAGCGCGCAGAACGTGAATGCGCTGCTGGCGGCCATCGTGCAATAGCTGGTCGTGGCGCCTCGCGGCCGCTATGCTTTTCCACTTCCTCAACGTGAAATGGAAAACCTCCTCATGTACTCGCACATCCTGGTTCCCATCGACGGCAGCGCCACTTCCAGCAGGGGGCTCATCGAGGCCATCGCGCTGGCGCGCGAGCTCAAGTCGCGGCTGCATCTGGTGCACATCGTGGCGCTGACGGGCATGGTGACGCCGGAAAC